>CALDSM010000735.1 GCA_937923585.1 uncultured bacterium | reverse complement strand
TCGCGGCCAACAGGGCGGCCGATCCCGAGCACCGGGTGCTCAGCGTGTCGCGCCACAAAGCCTCCAACCGCGACGCCATCGTGCTGCTCACGGGCGGCAGGGGCGAGATGATCTCGGCCGACCCCAATGAGCCGCCCCCGCCGCGGCAGCCTGACGACATGCCCACGCTCAGCGTCACCAACCCCGTTGCGCCTGGCCAGGCAGAGCGGGCGAAGGACATCGGCGGGAAACCGTCCGGCGGGACCGCATCGTCTTCCGGCCAAAATCCGCCCGACACCCCGGAACCGCCTCCCGCGCCGGGACAGTGGGTGAAATCGGGGAAGAAGAAACACGTCGGGGAATCCTCCAAGAAAACGAAGGAAGAACCCGTTCCTACGGAGGGGCAGAATTCCATTCCCGAAGGGCCGCCCGTGCTCGTTCCGCATCTGCCGGACCCGGGTCAATCCCAGATCCCTCCGCAACCGGAGACAAAGGTTTACGAGGCGCCGCCCGGCGTTCCGGTGGAACAGCCCGCTCCCTTGACAGACGCCGCAGTTGCCGCGCCTGAAGAGTCCGCCGGTGCAACCGCCCCGGCAGACACCGATCAGAAGGCCGAAGTAACCCCCGACCCCGATACCAAGAAGCCCCCGCACAACCCAAAGAACCCCTTCGGCCCAACATCGAAGAAGACCAAGAAGAGCGACCAGAGTAATTAAAGGTTGAGATGCGGTATTAGCTTGGGAACGCAAACAGGTTGACACCGCGCCTCTGCTTTGAGCCCCGAAGGGGCCCGACAATGGTAGCCCCGGGCGACCAAAGGGAGCCCGGGGTTAAGTAAAGCGGGCGACAACATCCCCGTAGGGGGCGAACAGGATGCGCATACATGGCGCGTGTGCTTGTACGCCCCCTTTGCGGGGACGGTTCTGTAACACGCTCATTTCCACGGGTTCCGCTTCGCTCCACCGTGGCTATTCTTGTCCGCCCCCTTCCGGGGGCAAGCCGCATTTCTCTATGTGATCTTTGTGATCCTTGCGGTAAGATTCCTTCTTTCTTTAACCGCACAGAACGCAAAGATCGCAAAGATTTGTCAGACAGAACCCATACTTCTTGCCCCTGTCCTCTTCCGTGTGGTTCCGTGAATTCCGTAGTTCCATCTTCTTTCTTCTCTGCGCTTCTCTGCGTCCCCTGCGCCTCTGCGTTGTCTTATCTTCCCTTCCAAATCTTCTGTTTGCTATGTTACTTTAGACGCTTCCGAAGTAATGATATTTGAAGTTCCCCCCATTGTTTGGACAGTGGCATTGGACAGTGGCTAAGTAAAGATTTAGGAAATTCAGGGGAAAATTCAGGGGAAAATTCAGGGACAGACTACTCAATTCGACAGTCCCCCGCGCTCTACCCGCACAACTTCAACGATGGGTCCGCCGCCGCGTCCATGCCTTCCCCCGCCAATCCCAGCGCGAAACGGGAATGCCCCGCGGCGGCGATCATCGCGCCGTTGTCCACGCAGTACTTGAACGGCGGCAGGAATACCTCCGCGGGCAGTTCCAGCGCCCGTTCCCGCAGGAGCGCGTTTGCCGCCACGCCGCCGGCAATCACCAGCCGTTCCGCCCCTGTCTGCTCCAGCGCCAGGCGCGTCTTGAGGATCAGCATGTCCACGGCCGCCGCCTGAAAACTCGCGGCCAGGTCGGCCACATTGGCGCCGGGGTTCTCGCGGGTGGTGTAGAGCACCGCCGTCTTCAGTCCGCTGTAGCTGAAATCGAGCGTGTCCTGACGCTGCATGGCGCGGGGGAACGCATAGGCCTTCGTGTTGCCGCCCTGGGCCGCCTTCTGAATGGACGGTCCCCCCGGATAGGGCAGGCCAAGCAACCGCGCCACCTTGTCGAAACACTCGCCCACCGCGTCATCGCGCGTCGTGGCCAGCAGTTCATAGGTGTGCGGTTCGGCGCAGTGGATGATCTGCGTGTGCCCGCCGCTCACCACCAGTGCAAGATACGGGAATTCCGGTGCCTTGTCGCCCAGGAACGCCGAAAACAGGTGTCCTTCAATGTGGTGTACGGGGACAAAGGGCTTCTTCCACGCATAGGCCAGCGCCTTGGCAAAACCCAGCCCCACCAGCAGGGAACCCATCAGTCCCGGCCCGCGCGTCGCCGCAATGGCGTCTATCGCCGGGACCCCGTCCGGGCCGCGCTCCAGCCCCGCGTCGCGCAGGGCCGCGTCCACCAGTTGGTAGATGATTTTCGTGTGCTGCCGCGACGCGATTTCGGGCACCACTCCGCCAAACTCGCGGTGGATGTCAATTTGCGACGCGACAAGGTTGGACAGGACCGTGCGCCCGTCCGCCACCACGGCGGCGCCGGTTTCATCGCAGGAAGATTCAATGCCAAGCACAACACTCATGGGAGCAGCTCCGATACGTGGACGAGTTCAATCCCGTGCGCGCGCAGCTTCGGCAGCAGTTCATGAAGCACCGATATGGTGCTGCGCCGGAAATGGCCGATCCCGACGGCCGCTCCGCGCTCCTTCGCCCGGTCCTCAAGCTGCGCAAACTGGCGTCGAATATACTCCGGCGCGTTTTGGTTGTCCAGAAACACGTCGCGGTCGGCGTTGCGCACACCCAGCGCCGCTGCGGCGGCATGTCCGGCGGAGCGCGCGTTCGTCATGCTGTCCACGAAGTACAGCCGCTGGTCCCGCACCACTTCCATGAACCACTGGGTGCGTTTCCTGTCCTGAATGAACTTTCCGCCGGTGTGGTAATTTACCCCTTTGGCACCCGGCACCTGCGCCAGTGCCTCCAGCGTCAGCCGGTGAATCGTGTCACGGGTCATGCCCGTGTCCAACTGGCCCCCCACCGCACGGATACCCCGGACCGCCGTTTCCATCGGCATGTGCAGCATTACCTCGAACCCCTTCTGGACGGCCCGCTCCGCCGTGCTCCGCGCCGCAGGCGTGTTGGGCAGTATGGAAAGGGTCACCTTCGGGTCCAGGGACAGTGCCCGTTCCGTGTCCTGCCCGCCATAGCCCCCGTCATCCAGAATCACCGCCACCCGCGGCCTGCCGTCCTTCGCGGACGCGACCAGCATCTTCTCCTCCGGCGCGGGCTGTTCCATCGGGGCCTGTTCCGGGGCAGCGGCGGCCTCGACCACGGGCACAGGACTGTCTGCGGATTTCGCATCCTGGGAATCCTGGGGGGGAGGGGCTGGGTCCACCACAGGTTCCGTTGCGGAGGCGGGGGGAAGTTCCTGTACGGGCGGAGTCGAGGGTACCAGTACGGGGGCCGATGACGGCGGCGGTGCGGGAGCGGGTGTGTGCGGTGGCGGTGGCGCGGGATTCGGCACTGGCCCAGCCTCTGACGCCGGAATAGACGTTTGTATCTTTTTTTGTTCCGTTGTTTCTGTTTGTTCTGGCGCGGGCAACAACGCTGTACCCTTGGGCGGAACGGTCTCTGGGCTGTTCTGTGCCAAGGCTACCCCTTTCGGCGTGGAGTAGTTTTCGTCGGCTTGATTCTCTATTTGTTTGTTTGTATCTTTTTGTTCAGGCTGATCTTCGTCCATGGAGGGGTCACTACCCTTCAAGTTGGACACCACCTTCTCAGGAACAGGCTCCGACGGACGGATGACGGCCTCGGCGATGATCCGGCTTTGCTGGGCCACGCGAATGCGTGTCGTGCCGGACTCGGCATTGCGTTCCTCCAGTAAACTCAGGCGTTTTCCCGACAGATGCGACACCAGCAGGGAGCGCACTGCGGGCCAGGTCAGCCCGGGAGGAAGCGTCACTTCGTAACCATGATACTGCCAGTTTCCCTGCGCATCGCTGCGGGTCTCCGACCAAGTCCGCTTTGCATGGTTCGCCGGGACGCCGCTGTCCGCCAACGCGCGGTCAATCGTGTCATCCGCCACGGCCGGAAGCGCGGGAAGCGGGGGAGGGGCAGGTGGTTTGGGTGCGGGGGGGACGGCGGCGGGCAGGGATGCTTGCGGGGGCACGGCATCAGGGACCGTTTTCGGTGGGGGTGCGGGCGCTTCGGCAACGGGAGGCGGCACCGTCTGCCACTGTTGCCAGATCATCCGCGCGGTGCCCCCCAGAATAATCAACAGGACCAGGACCAACAGCAAGGCCAAAACATGATGGGCTTCAAAACCGCTCCCTGCTTTTCGGGGCTGCCACTGCTGGGGGGAGGGTGGCGCGGGCGGCCGCGCTGCCGGTTTCTTTGGCTTCTTCTGGTTGCGGTTGCGCTTCATTACCGGAGGTCCGTTCCCAATCCGGCGTGCCGTGGGCCCGTGTTAGCCCGTCTGCACATCCACCCACTCCACGCCCGCCAGGGCATGTCCCAGAAACCGGGAGCCCACCTTCGCGAAACTCGCGGGGGAATCGCTCACGAGGAACCGGTGCCTGCCCGCGGTGGATGCCCGGCGCAGCAGATCCGACTCCCGCAGCGTTGTCTCCACGGCCCGGGCCGTCTCTTGGGCGCTGTCCACCAGCCGCACCTGCGGTCCGGCCGCATGGGCAATCGGGCCGCGCAGTAGCGGATAGTGCGTGCAGCCGAGCACCAGCGTGTCAATGCCCCTGGCGTCCAGTTCCGCAAGGTAGGTGCGGGCCACGGTCCGGGGCAGTTCTCCCCGGATCCAGCCCTCCTCCGCCAGCGGCACGAAGAGCGGGCAGGCCTTGGAAAAAACGCAAATGTCCGGGTCAAGCGCCGCGATGGCGCGCGGGTACGCGCCGCTGGCCACGGTGCCCGCGGTGCCGATCACGCCGATCCGGCCGTTCTTGCTGCGGCTCACGGCCGCGCGTGCGCCCGGTTCCACCACGCCCACCACCGGCACGGGCAGTTCCCCGGCGAGCGTTTCGAGCGCGTAGGCCGAAGCCGTGTTGCAGGCCACCACCAGCAGTTTGATGCCGCGTTCCGTAAGCCGTGCCGCGCACGAACGGGCGTAACGGATGACCGTGTCCGCCGATTTGGTGCCGTAGGGGACGCGGGCCGTGTCGCCGAGATAGCAGAGATGCTCGTGGGGCAGCCGTTGTGCGATGCGCTTGAGCACCGTGAGCCCGCCCACGCCGGAGTCGAAAATGCCGATGGCCTGCCCGGCCGCCTGCGCGCGCGTCATCCCGTCGCCGCCTGAATCCAGCCGGGGTCGGGGAGGACGGGCTGGCTGAGGTCCGCATGCGCCGGGAATCCGTCCGTTGGCGGCGCGCCCTCGACCAGGAAACGCACCTGTTTGACCACCGCCTGATCCTGCCCCTGGAGCGCGGGTTGCGTGACCGTGGCCACCAGGCCGCAAATGAGCATGCCCTCCATGCCCGCGCTCTTGATGCGCGCGTGGGCCAGCGCCACCTCGTTGGAGAAATCCACCACCAGTTCGCCCGAGTCCAGCAGGTACAACCCCCGCAGGCGGGTGTTGTTGGGAAGTATCGGCGAAAACCCGCCCTGCCGCGGGCCTTCGATCAGACCGGCTATGGCGCGGCGGCAGTTCTCCACCGTGCTGCCCGAGAACTCAATCGTGGTCGGCAACCCTGCAAGCCCCTTCCCGTTGTCGCCCGAGAAGTAAAGCTGAATCTCCCTGGTGCCCGCCGGTCCCGCGCTTTGCGGTTTGGCGGGGGCGGCTTTGTCGCCAGCGGGCGCTTCGCTTTGGAAGGAGGCCAGCGGCGACTGTCCGTTGCGCAGCATCTCGTTCACCAGCATCACGATGACGAAGCAGAGGACCAGCGTGGCCATGGCCCACACCGCCAGCCCCAGCCGGGTAAGAATGCGCTTTCTGGTGTAATAACTCACGCCCGTGTCCTCAATGTTGGCCGTTGACCTCGGCCACCGCCGCCGCCAGTGCTCTTGCCATGCGGTCCGCCAACGCGTCGCGCTGCTCTTCCGCAAGGAGCATGGCTTCGCCGTCGGCTTGGTTCAGCAAACCCAGTTCCACCAGCAGGCAGGGCATCTTCGCCGCGGTTTGCAGGCGCAGCGGCACCGCCCGCACCACCACCGCGGGGGCATCGTCGCCCGTTGCCAGCGCCTTGGCCATGGCATCGGCGATCGCCTTCGCGCGGGTGGCGCAGGCCGCCAAATCCCCGCCCTCGGCTGGAACGGGCGCATGGTAAATCTGGATCAGCGGTGCCTGCGGCGAAAGCGCCGCGCCGGCGTGCAGGCTCACCAGCAGTCCGGCGGATTGCGCGGAGGCGGCGGACACGCGGTCAGTGACGGAACTTTCCCGGTCTTCCTTGCGGGTCAGCGTGGCCGAAAGCGCCCCCCCTTCCGCAAGGGTCTTCTGAAAACGGGCGGCCATGGCGGCGGTGATGGCTTTCTCCGCCGTTCCGTTGGGGCCCATCGTGCCCGTATCGCCGCCGCCGTGTCCCGCATCCACCGCGACAGACCTGACCGGCCCCTTGGGCATCGCCGCCTGTGCGGCGGCCGGGGGCGCAGGGGCGGCAGCGGGCGTTGGCTCCGGCGTGGCGATCGGAGGGGCCTCCGGAGACGGTTCCGCCGAAGGCACGGCAGGGGCCGGGGGAGGGGGCAGTTCCGGCGTTTGGGCCGGTGCGGCCGGGTCCGCCGTCTCTGGCGTCGCCTCTTCCGGCGTGGAAGGCGCAAGGGACCCGCCCGCCGGGGCGGGATCGCTTTGCGTCAGGGCAATCTGAAAACTCTGCTCGAAGAATTTGGCCGCATCCTCGACGGAGATGTAGGCGTTTTCGTATTCGGTCACCACCGGATGCGCCAGCACAAACTGCACCTGCCCCGCAGCCACGGCCGTGTCGTTGATGCCGGCAACCGCCTTCGCGCCGCCCAGCGACACCTCCACTTTGGGCCCGTTGAGCCGGGTCTTGCCGCCCATCTGCTCCGCAAGCTGGCTGAGCGACACATAGGGCACATTCTGGTAGGTCTTGAGCGTGGCGCTCGCGCGCAGGGCTTCACCGCCCACCTCCCCGGTGAACTGTGCGCTTTCCTGGCCTGCGGCCGTCAAGCTCCAGCAAAGGGTGCCCGCGAGGTACACCATGATATGGAGTCGGATTTGGGGATGCACTGTTGCCCTGCCGATGGTTGTTCGGGATGATTGCACAGCAAAACGGTCCGCCGCGCGAACCGGCCGCACTATAGTAACCGATGCGGGCCAAAGCGTCCAAACGGCCTGCCCCGGCACAGCCGATGGACATATAAGCCCGGGGTTGGCGGGAGGCGGAGCGAAGCGGAGCCGCACACCTACCCCGGGTAGTCGGCATCTCCTCTCCGCGCTTCAACTCTGAAAAAGTTTGCTTCTTCCATCCTGCAGGGGTGTGTGTCGCTTGATCTGCCCTGACGTCCGAACACCCTCACTGCAAGAACGACTCCCAGAACAGGCCCGAAAGCCCCGCCGTCCCCGGCCGGATTGCGCTCTCTTTTCCGGCCAGCAGGTCGGCAATGCGGGGTTCAATGGCGTCAGCCCAGCGCTGATAGCCCTCCTCGCTGAGATGGAGCAAATCGGGCATGATGCTTCGCGGCAGCACCCCGTTCGCGTCGAGGAACACCGAACCGATGTCCATGTAGTCTACCATCGGGTCGCAGGCCAGCCTGGAGAAACGGGCCGAGGCGTCCTCCAGCCTCTGCCGGTATTCCTCCCCGACGTCTCCGCGCGGGAAAATGGCCAGCAGCAATATCCGCGTTGTCGGCAGCTTGCACCGCAGCGTCTTCACCACCGCCTCGACGCCCAATGCGATCTCCCGCGCCGTGTTCTGGAGGTTGTTGGTGCCGATGTGTACCACCGCGACCCTGGGTGAAATGCCGTCAACGTTTCCGTTATCCAGCCGCCAGAGCACCTCCTGCGTGCGGTCCCCGCCGATGCCCAGGTTGACCGCATTTCTGCCCGCATAGTAGGTGTTCCAGACCGAAGCGCCCGCCCCTTCCCATCCGTGGGTGATCGAGTCGCCCATGAAAATCATGCCAACATTGCCCTGGCGGACCCGTTCATTCATGGCGTTGAAGCGTTGCTGCCACCAGTCCTCCGCCCTGGGCGCGGGGGCCGCCGTGACAGGGGTGCCGCAAGCGGTCAGGAGAAATCCGAGACCGAGCAGCAGGAGGAAGACTCCGGCAACGTGTCCGTTTGTCTGTTTTGCACGCCCGCCCACGCCGCCGTGTTGGGATCGTGCTGGCGTCGGTCGCGGGACTGGCGGCG
>CALDSM010000734.1 GCA_937923585.1 uncultured bacterium | reverse complement strand
CTCCGACCGCAACGTCGCCAAATGAGACCGATGTCGGGGAGACCATGAGGTTCGGGGTCGCGGTGACCGTCGTCCCCTGACCGACCAACGTTATGCCAAGCATTCCCCTGGGATCGTTAGAGGTTACCTGCAGATCGGCGACCGCATTACCCGCAACCGTCGGCCTGTAGGTTACTGTGAATTTCGCCGACTTTCCGGGCACCAGCCAGTTCCAGTCCTTGTCGTTCGAGGCGAACTGGCTGCCTTGGGCACCGGCTATCTTAATCAGGCGTGTCAACAGCGTGGCCGTTCCTTTGTTGCTGATCACCACGGAAGCGGTTGCGCTTTGGCCGACCTTGACGGAGCCAAAATTCACGCTGGAAGGCGCAATTGCAAGCACCGGTTTTGTGGTGGCACCAAGGGCGGGCGCGGCAACGATCAGTGTGGCAATGAATGATACGGCAAGCGCTGCCTGCCATACCGCAGTACGGGGGTTGTTCGGGGCTGCCATCGTCATCTAGAGACTCCTTAAGGGGTTCGTTGGAACATTGGTCCTTGTCAGGGTCTCAGTCCGCAAGACGTCGGTGGATGCGAATCACGCGTTTTGCGAAGGCGGGTTGGCACGCCGACATCAACGGATAGGGACGTGCCATTTGAGTGACGTTTGTTAAACTTTCGTGCTTCTTCCGCAGGCCGGAGCCTGCAGTTGGAGACGGCTATGGAGACACTCGCGTTGCAGTCATAACCGCATGGCGTTCTCGCAAAAGATGATTTGGCGCGCTGAAGAGTGCTTCCCCGGGCATCAACCGCCCGTCACGATGGGGCCACACTGGCAACTCCGTCAAACTCGCGTCAATTTGTTCACAACGCCGCGCGCCTCCGCACAATCCCAACATCTTCCCCCGGTTCAACTTATGGCAAATCAACTTTGACGACACGTCAAAAACGGACACCACTTCAGGCGTGGGCGTGTATTTGAAAAGTTGTGACAACTCGTTGGCGCAAAATGAATTGCGGATGGCCGCATGCACTGGCATGCGATTTGCTGTCACCTTCGTGGAACAGCACATAACAAGACGAGGCTGACCAATTACAGCGCATGTGAGTTCATGCCACACGATTGCCAACGTGCGATTTGACGCCATGGTGAGACTCCTGAGAACCGTTTACAGGCACACCTACAGTGCTACAGCTCTCACTCCGTAAGGCGTCGGTGGATGCGAGTCACGCGCTTTGCGAAGGCGGGCGGCGTGCTTGGAGTGTGTAACTCCGGGCACGCCGAGACAAAACTATATTTTCCAGCGTGTTGCCCACATCGTGGGCGCACAATGGAGAAATTCCACGGTGACCGAACTCCTTCAGGGGCTAAACGGCATTGCTGAAGTCACTCACAGTGCCACAGCGCCAGTCGCACAAATAACACTGTTGTCAATAGCCAAATACCGTGACCCATTGCACGGGCACGCAGGAGTAGAACCACCCGCCAGCCCACACTGGAGAAAGTATACACGAAAATCTGGAAATGTACAAGTTTCGGCGGGTTCCATCAGTATATGGAGGGGGAGAGGTGGGGCTATATTCTGATTTGCCGACGCATTTTGATGCATCGCGTTGTGTCGGTGGTGGGGGTCGAGTGAAAACGAATACACTCATTCAGGATGAACTATCTGGATTCGTTGAGTCTGCGGTTCAATGCGGGTCGGGAAATCCCAAGCAGTCGCGCGGCGAGGGTCTGGTTGCCCTTGGTCCGCTGCATGACCTCCTCGATGAGAAGGCCGTGCGCCTCCGCCAATGTGGGCAATTGTTCGAGGGCGGAAAAGGGATTCCCGTTATTTCCGCATCCAAGAGCGACCGTGTTCACGGAATGGTTCTGGGCAATGCGCTCTTCAAAAACCGCCATGGACATCATGTGCGATTCATGGTTGGCGACTGCGTCGTAAACCATGCTTTCGAGTTCGCGAACATTTCCGGGAAAGGCGTAGGTGGCCAGCAGCGCGTAGAGTTCCTTTGGGGGGGAGGGTTTCTTCTTCTGAAGCGCAGCCGCAGCCTCTTCCAGAAAATGCTGCACAAGAACCGGAATGTCGTCGGGGCGCTTTCGGAGCGGCGGGATGTGGACCTGATGGGTCTTCAGCCGCTGGTAGAGGTCCCTGCGAAAATGCCCGGAAGCTTGCAGCGCCTCAAGGTCGGTGTTAGTCGCAAAGATAAGCCGCGCGTTGGTCTTCTTGGCGTTGTCGGAGCCCAGCGGATAGAACTCGTGCTCTTGGAGAACGCGCAGCAGTTTCACCTGCGAACGGTGCTCAAGTTCTCCAATTTCGTCCAAGAACAGCGTGCCTGCCGCCGCCGTTTCAACCAGACCCTTTCTAAGCTCGTGGGCGCCCGTGTATGCGCCCCGCACATGGCCGAACAGCGTGTCGGAAAACATGGCGTCATCCAATCCGGCGAGATTCACCGCGACGAAGGCGCCGGAGCGGCCGCTCAGCGTATGAATGGCGCGGGCTATCAGTTCTTTGCCCACGCCTGTTTCGCCGGTTATCAGCACGGGCCACTGGCTCTTGGCTATACTCTCACAGTAGCGGAAAATGGCGAACATTGAGGCGTTGTTGGTGACAATATGGGAAAAAGCCTTCGGGCACTTCAGGATGCCGGAATGCTGGCCGTTCCTAAGAATGTCAATTTCGCGGCGGAGATAGCGCAGTTCGATGGAACGGCGAACGACTGAGATCAGGCGACTGGGATTCACCGGTTTGACCAGGTATTCACAGGCCCCT
>CALDSM010000733.1 GCA_937923585.1 uncultured bacterium | reverse complement strand
CGGCGTCCCGCCGGCAGGGTTTGCGCGAAAGACTGCCGGCGGGACGCCGGCGCTCCCAGTAGTGGTGCTTCCAGTAAGCGCTATTCGAGTCTGAACGCGCGGCGCGCATTCGCCGCCAGCAGCACCGCCATTTCTTCCGCAGGCATTCCCCGCAACTGCGCCAGCGCGTCGACTGTGTGGCGCACGAAAGCGGGCTTGCACCGTTTGCCGCGCACGGGCTGCGGGGCGAGATAGGGTGAGTCGGTTTCGGCGAGTAACTGGTTCGGCGGCACGACCAGTGCCGCCTCGCGCAGAGTCGCGGCCTTGGGAAAGGTGACATTTCCCGCGAAAGAAACATAGAACCCCAGGGCTGCGCAGCGTTCCGCCGTTCTTGCATCGCTGCCGAAACAGTGCATGATTACGGATTTCAGCGCGGGGGCGTGTTCCTCCAGAATGGCCAGTGCATCCTCGTCGGCGTTCCGGTTGTGGATGACCACGGGCAGTCCCTTTTCCGCCGCCAGTGCCAACTGCCGCATAAATGCCGTGCGCTGTGCGGGCCGCGCGGAGAATTCATTGAAATAGTCGAGCCCGGTTTCGCCGATGGCAATCACGCCGGGCCGTGTAGAGAGCGAGCGCAGGGTTTCCAGCGTGTCGTCCGTGAAATCGTCGCCGTGGTAGGGATGGACACCCACGACGGCGAATACGCCGGGCCGCACCAGTTGGCAGGCGATCTCGCTGTTGGGGAGGTCATCGCCCACCACGGCCAGCCATTCGAGGGTTTCCAGTGCGCGCGCGATGACCGCCTCGCGGTCTCCGTCAAAACGCCGGTCCTGCAGGTGGCAGTGGGGATCGGACAGGATCATTCGGCCGTTCCGGCGCCTTCGACCCGCTCGCCCTGGCCCTTGTTGCGCTTGCGCTTCTTGCGTTTGCGCTTTGCCTGGGCTTCGCCGTCGCCCGGCGCGTCACCCGGCCCGTCCTCCACGTCGCGCTCCGGGGCGGACTGTGCCTGCGGCGCTGGCGCTCCTTCGCAGCACTTCTTCTTTTTGGGCCGGTCGTACATGTCGGCCTCGTAGCCGAGGCAGCACAGGAGCCGCCCGCACTGGCCGCTGATCTTGGCCGGGTTGAGCGAGAGGTTCTGGCATTTGGCCATGCGCATCGAGATGGGCTTGAAATCCTCCAGGAAGGTGGCGCAGCAAAGCTGGCGGCCGCAGGTGCCCAGTCCGCCGACCAGTTTCGCCTGGTCGCGCACCTGGATGTGGCGGAGTTCAATGCGCTGCCGCAAGTCATGCGCGAGGTCGCGCACCAATTCGCGGAAATCCACGCGGTTCTCCGCCACAAAATGGAAGATAATCTTGTGGCGGTCATAGGTGAACTCGGTGTCCACCAGCTTCATCGGCAGCGCGTGCTTCTCGATTTTGCGGCGGCAGATGTCCTGCGCGCGGGCCTCCTCGCCGACGATGTGGGTGTAGTTGTCAAAGTCCGACGCCGTGGCGCGCCGCACGACACGCCATGAGGCGCGCCGGCCCATCTCGTCGCTGATCGGTTCGGGCGGCAGGATGCACACCCCCCATTCGAGCCCGTTCTCGGTCTCGACGATGCAGGGCGTGTCACGTTCCAGGGTCAGCCCGTCACTGCGAAAACACAACACCCGGCGCGGCTTGCGCAGCCGGATTCTCACTATCTCCATGGAAGCCTTTCCAACGCGCGGGCCTCACCCGGCCAGCGCGAAAAACAGGTCGCGAAACACGCGGCCCGGACTCAGGTTGCGTTCCAGATACAGCCACGCCGTGTCCAGCGCTTCCAGCTTTGCGGCATGGTTGGCGCCTCCCGCCGCGGCCAGTTCCCTGATGCGGTCGCGGTTCATCACCCTCGACGCGTCGTTTGTGGCGGCATAAACCGCCTCATCACGGTACCATGCCTGGAACAAGTATACCAATTCGTACCGCTCCTTGCGCATGCGCCCCGCCACCTCCGCCTCCAACTGCTCCTTGCTGCGCTGCTCGTCGCTGTCTTCCCCGCCGGAATCTCCGTCCTCGTCGTCGGTGTCCGGTCCGGCCTTGACCGCGGCCTTGATTTCATCCTCCACCTTCTTGAGGTAGGCGGCGAATCCCTCGCTGACCAGCAGGGGATCCTCGCCCCGGTGCAGCCGGTCAATTACCCCAAGAACCACCTGGCGGCGGCCGCTTTCCACGAGGTCCAGCGCGCGGCTCATCTGTCCCTGGGACAGCGCCGCGGCCGCGTCGGCGAGGACCGGATCAATGCCACGCTGGCTTGCCAGCAGTTCCGCCACGGTCTCCGTGCGCAGTGATCCGAAACGGACCGGCTGGCACCGCGACCGGATCGTGGACAGCAGCGCGCGGGGATGCGCAGTGACCAGCACGAACAGCGTCGGGCTGGCCGGTTCCTCCAGTGTCTTGAGGAAGTGGTTCTGGGCCGCCTCGTTCATGCGGTCCGCCTCCTCGATGATGTAGATCCGGCGCCGTCCCTCAAAGGGGCGGAATGATGTCGTCTCGTTCATCTCCTCGACCGCCTCCACCTTGATCATGCGGGCCTTGCCCACGGGCACGACGGTCTTGATGTCGGGGTGGTTGCCGCTGATGGCCTTGCGGCAGGACAGGCAGTTGTCGCACGCGTCGCCCCGCATGTCGAGGCAGTTCACGGCCTTGGCCGTCTCAAACGCGGCCAGCCGCTTGCCGACCCCGTCGGGCCCCCACAGCAGCAGCCCCGAGGGGATGCGGTCCTTGCGGATGATGCTGGACAGGAGCCGCATGGCCACGGTCTGATCCTTTACCCGTGCGAAGCTCATGCCGTTTGCGCCTCCGCGTCGAACAGCGTTTCAATGCGCACCCGCACCTCTTCCGCAATGGTTTCCACCGGCGCGGCGGCGTTAACCACAACCACCCGTTCCGGCTCCCGCGCGGCGATGGCCAGAAATGCCGCGCGCACGCGCTCGTGGAAGTCAACCGGCTCGCCCTCAATGCGGTCCAGTTCGCCGCGGCGGCGTGTGCGCGCCAGGCCCTCGGCGGCGGGAAGGTCCAGCAGGATGGTGCAGTCCGGCAGGGTGCCGCCGGTGGCGATGCCGCGGAGCAGGTCAATGGTTTCATGGGACAGCGCGCGCCCGCCGCCCTGGTAGGCTTCGGTGGAATCGGCGAAGCGGTCGCACAGCACCACCGCGCCCGCCGCCACCGCCGGCCGGATGACCTGATGCACGTGCTGCGCCCGCGATGCGGCGTACAGCAGCAGTTCCGTGGTGGGGGAGAGGGCGTCATGGGCGGGGTCGAGCAGGATGGCGCGGATTGCCTCCGCCGCGGGCGTGCCGCCCGGTTCGCGGGTGAGCACCACGGAGCGTCCCGCTGCGCGCAGATGGTCGGCCAGCAGCCGAATCTGCGTGGTCTTGCCGCAGCCTTCGATTCCCTCGAAGGTGATGAACAGGCCCCGGTTCATGCGAGAACCTTTCTGCGCCCCTCGCGCCCCTGTTCAAAGAAGGCGTCCAGTCCGGCCGCATCGCCCGCCGCCAGCAGGGCGGCGAATTCGCGCATCCGCGCGTCGAATCCCGCAAGGCTTTCCAGCAGGGCGGCGCGGTTGGTCAGGCAGATGTCCCTCCACATTTCGAAGGGACTGTCGGCAATCCGCGTGAGGTCGCGGAATCCATTGCCGACAAAGGACTGGCTTGCGCCGCTTTCAGCCGCGATTGCCGCCACGGCAGAGGCCACCACATGGGGGAGATGGCTTGTCCGGGCCAGAATGGGATCATGCTTTTCCGGCTCCACGGACACGACCCGCGCACCGACGGATTCCCAGAGGCGGCACACGGCCGCGCGGGCGTCCGGGTCGAGGCTGGGCGATTCCTCCACCAGACAAACGCTGCCCTCATACAGGTCGGGGCGTCCGTTTTCCGGACCGAGTTTCTCGCCGCCCGCCATCGGATGGGCCCCGACGAAGCGGCGCGGCGCGGCCCAGGTGGCCGCGGCATGACGGCAAATAAGCGCCTTTGTGCTGGCCACATCGGTTACTACAAGGCCCGGGTTGTTCACGCTCCCCACTTCGTCCAGTATGGAGGTCACCAGTGCCGCCGGCGTGGCCACCACGAGCAGGTCCGCCTCCGCGGCCGCCTCCTCCGGGCTGGGCGCAACGGCGTCTATGGCGCCCAAAGCAAGGGCCGTGTCGAGCGACACTTTGCGCCGCCCCACGCCGGTCACCTGCGACGCCAGTCCGCGCGCCTTGAGGGCCAGCCCGAGCGAAGCGCCCAGCAGGCCCACCCCCACAATGGCCACACGGTATGGCGACGGCGGGTTCATGGCGACCCTCTCAGCGCCTCCGCAGCCTCCGCCACGGTGAAGCGTTCCAGATAGAGCGCCCGGCCCACAATGGCCTCGTCCACGCCGTCGGGTTCCAGCAGGCGCGCGCGCCGCAGGTCTTCCAGGGACGACACACCGCCGGAAAGGGTCACCGGTATGGAAACGGCCCGCGCCACGGCGCCGGTGGCGGCGTGGTTGGGGCCCTTCATCATGCCGTCGGAAAGGATGTCCGTGTATATGATGCGGGCCGCGCCGGCCGCTTCAGCGCGCCGGGCGAACTCCACCGCGTCGGTGTCGGTGTCTTCGAGCCAGGCCTCCAGCGAGACTTTGCCCGCGCGGGCGTCAATGCCCACCGCGATCCTGCCGGGCCAGGCGGCGCAGGCTTCGGCGAGCAGTGCGGGATCACGGTGCGCGGCGGTGCCCAAAATGGCGCGGGCGGCGCCCGCCCCGAGGATCGCGTTGACCGTGTCCATCGTGCGTATGCCGCCGCCCACTTCAAACCGGATCCCGGCCGTTGCCATCCGGCGCAAATGCGCCTCCACGCGGCAGGCGCCCTCGCGGGCGCCGTCGAGATCCACGATATGCACCATTGCCTCGGACTCAGGCGTGCCCGAGGCCGCCAGGTCATCCCACCACCGCCGCGCCTGGTCCACCGGGTCTTCGGCAAAAACCGTCTCGCGGCCGTAGTCACCCTGCACCAGATTCACGCAGCGCCCGCCGCGAATGTCCACTGCGGGGACAACGCGCATGGTCAGGACACCGCCGGAACGGCCGCCAGGGCTTCCTTGGCCTTTTCGACGATCTGCGCAAAGGTCGCGTCGTCCGTCGCGGCGATGTCGGCCAGCGCCTTGCGGTCCAGGCCGACGTTGGCCTTCTTCAGGCCCTCGATGAAGCGGTTGTAGGTCAGGCCGTGGGCGCGCGCGCCGGCGTTGATGCGGGCGATCCACAGGCGGCGGAACTCGCGCTTGCGCGCCTTGCGGTCACGGTAGGCGTGCATGCCCGCGTGGGCAACGGCCTGCTGGGCGGTCTTGTTGAGCCGGCTGTGGGCTCCCCGGTAACCGGAGGCCAGGTTGAGAATCTTCTTGCGGCGGTCTTTGGAGGCCGGATTGTTTGTTGCTCTGGGCATGATCAGTATCCTTCTTGTGCGGCTGCTTCTATGCGCCGTTCAGTGCCGCGGCCCGCTCTCGGCGGTGTCGCGCGCGGCGGCCGGTTGCTGCGGGTTCAGGAATAGGGGATCGAGCGCTTCACGCTCGGCGCATCGGCCGCCGAAACCAGCGTTCCCTGACGCAGGTTGCGTTTGCGCTTGGGCGACTTTGACGCCATCAGATGGCGCGCAAAGGGCTTGTTCCGCGTAATCTTTCCCGTTCCCGTCGTCTTGAAGCGCTTTGCGGCGCTGCGGCATGTCTTGATTTTCGGCATGATAGGCGTCTCCGTTGTCCTGTTGTCGCGCAGGGGATATATTCTCCTGCGCGCTGTTTCTGTCTCGCTCCGCGCTTCCGGCAGGCACAACACCCCGCCGTTTCCGCGCCGCCGGCTGTCCGGCCCGCGCGGACCTGCGCTTTCGTCTTTGGTCGGCGTCGGCTTACCGGACCGGCCGCGGCACCAGGCTCATGTTGCGGCCTTGACCGGCTGCAGCACCAGGCTCATGTTCCGGCCTTCAAGCCGCGAAGTCTCGGGCTGGTACTCGCCCGTGATGAGGTCGGCCGTGCCCTCGACCACCATGCCGAGGATCTTCCGGCCAAACTCGGGGTGGGCCACTTCGCGGCCCCGGAACATGATGGTCACCTTCACCTTGTTGCCTTCCGCGAGGAATTCACGCACATGATTCTTCTTGGTTTCGAAGTCATGTCCGTCAATCTTCGGCCGGAACTTGATCTCCTTGACGGTGATTATGTGCTGGTGCTTGCGCGATTCGCGGGCCCTGCGCTTCTGCTCGTACCGGTACTTGCCGTAATCCATGATCCGGCAGACCGGCGGCGCGGCCTTGGGCGCCACCTCGACGAGGTCAAACCCGCGCTGCTCCGCCTCGCGCCATGCGTCGCGCGGGGCCATGATGCCGAGTTGCTCGCCGTTTTCGTCAATCACGCGCACCTGACGCGCGCGTATCTGGTCATTCACGCGAATCGCGTCTTCCTTCTCCTTCTTCAATGTGGCGATGTGAGGATCTCCTTCGGGGACCGGCCCCGGTTCAATCGGTCGCGCGCCGCGCGGCGCGCGCACATTGCGCGCCCGGCGCAAAAAACACGAACCGGCGGCAGGACACCAGCCGTCCTGCCGCCGGTTCGTGTCCGACGACATGTGTTGCGCTTTTTCGCGCGCAAACCAGGCTGGCTGGCGAATCCCTTCGCCGCCGCAAGGTGAGGGGCAAAGCCCCTGCTTGGGCGTCCGTGCAACTGCACGGAACATGTTCGCGGACGGAAGTTTACCAAAAGAACGGGGAAACTGTCAAATGTCTCGGGACCTTTGGCGTGGGAGGAGGGCAAGCCCTATTTCGGGGTTCCGGAATTCGGCTCCAGCCCTTCTTTATGGTGTGTTTTCTCGCTGGCCCGAAGTCGGAGCGCCTCCCGCTCCGCATCCGTGAGCTTGGGCAGCACGGCTGCATATCCCTGTCTCTCGGTCTTCTTGCCGGTCAAGACCCCACCTCACCACCGCTTTCGTGCAAATGCACCTTTGTGACAACAGGGGGTTCGCAACATGCTGGTCCCGCGCCCGGGAGGGTGCGTGTCCTCGCACGCCGGTCATCGGTGACGGCGATCCCCCTTGACGCCTCCCAACCCCTTCCCGTCCCGCGTCGCATGTTGACTTCCCCCATGCGGCTCTGTTCCAATGGACGGGGTGTCCGGAGGCAGTGCCGGGCGCCGCGGAGATTTTCTGTGGACAATTCCCGAAGTTCCTTTGACTTCTGGCGCATTCCCGCCCTGGCGTTGTGGGCGGCGTTTTTTGCAGTGGGCCTTTATCCCGAATGGGTGTATGACGCGCTGCGTGATCTGGGCCAGGTGGCCTCGCAGCGGGCATTGACCAATTCGGCCTGGCTTATTACGTTTTCTTGGGCGGCCTATCTTGGCTGGTTCACGCTGGCGCGTTGCCGCGAGGCGGGGGATTCGCCTGCGTTCGCCAGCGCCAAAGGGGTTCAGGTGCTGCTGCTGGGGCTGACCGCATTCATGCCGCTGCGTCTGGAGCATTTTGCCGCATACCAGCAAATCCCCGTGCCTGAATACCGGTGGATTTTGTACGGAATGATTGGCACAAAATGCATCTCGTGCCTGTATCTGGTGTTGATGATTCTGCGCTATTGCCTGTTTTCCGGCCATGCCGTTTTTGTGAACATGCCCGCCCTCTTCCCGAGCGCGCATGTGCCTGAATCCGCCAAGGATGCTCCCGTGGAGGCAGCACAGCGCCTTGTCGGCGGGCCGGACAGGGACCTTCAGCCGGTCACCAAACCCGGCGATGAGGCGCGGTAGTTCATGGTTCGGGTTATTTGTGATCTAGATTACAAATCAGTCTGCCAGTCTCAAGCGCAGCCAGGGATTAACTGTGCAAACCCATTAATCCAGAATGTCTTTTCGCATGCATAAGTGTGTAATATGAAAGAACTTAACGATAAATTGCGATACTGGTTATCGAAAATCCGGAGTCTTGCGTTAAATGAACGCATGCGGTACACTGTTGAAGTGCCACAGAGGTTGTGGCCCCGAATGGGCAGAACAAATCCTGCAAATCGAATGGTGCTGACGGGGTTCATCGGGATTGCGTTAAGTACCACAGTATATGCGGGAATGCTGACCCCCGGTAAGCCGACAGTTGAATCGGATCGGTACGAGGTGCCCATATATTTGACCGGTGCGGGTAATGAGGTGGCGGCGTTGAATTTTTCGCTGGCCTACGATCCAGCGGTTTTTAAACCGGTGAGCGTTTCTCCGGGTTCGGCCGCTTCAGAGGCGGGAAAACTGGTGACCGCCAATCTCCCTGAGCCGGGCAATTACATTGTGGTCATGATGGGACTCAACCAGAGTTCGGTCGCCAACGGCGAAGTGGCCCGAATCGTGCTGGAGCGCGTCGGGACTGCGGGGCAGGGTGAAACCACCCTGACCGTTGAAAACCCCGCGCTTTCCACCTCGGAAGGTGGCGAACTGCCCGCTGAAGGCGGCACTGCCGCCATTACGGTTGCCGCGAACGAAGAGCACCCCCCAGACACAGGCACCCCCAAGCCGGACGCGGGAAAACCCGAAAAACCCGCAACGCCGACCGGGGCCGGGCCGCAAACGGCCAGTACCCGCAGTGGGGTGCCCGCGCCGGATGCCCCGGAGACGGCCGGGAATACGGCCGTCATGGTCACGCCGGAAAAGATGCGCAACGGCGGCACGGTGCCGGTGTCCGGAAACACGAAGACTGAGAACGCAGTGCCCGATGTAACGGCCGCTGCGGCACATGCCGCAGAGGCGCGAAACAGACTGGGAGGCGTTCCATCCGAGGGCCAAGCCGTCGCGGAAGCAAAGGCGAGCCCAGGTGCGGCATCGCGGGCCGGACAGACAGTCCGCCCGGCAGAGGTCGGGCCAACCAGTTCTTTGACAATTGAAAAGTCAGGCATAACGCGGTACAATACTGAAGACACTACTCCTCTCGAGGGAAGACAACGTGAAGACGTTGCCGCGAGAGATTGGGTGTGGCTCGGGGCCGGAGCGGCATTTATGCTTCTGGCACTGGGTTTCGCCATTTGGGTTTTACGTTCCAAGACATTTCACTAGGTTTTGCCCCCTAGAAGAGGATGCCTAATCCTCTGCAAACCCCTGGTGCCCGCCAGGGGAGCACCTCACCCCGAGATGCCGGTCGCCCCCTACCGGCATCTCCCTGCTTTTATCCCCATACTCTTGGGTTGTCCACGCTGTGTTCGCGGTGCTCCGACAGGGATTGGAGCAGCCCACCCCGCAGGGGATGCCGGATGCCGCTTGTTGGCGTCTCCCCCGAAAACCCCCTGTTCTTGAAGTTTTTTCCTCTGTGACGCTCTGATCCCCCTCAGAGCAACGCACCTCACCGGAGGTGCCGGT
>CALDSM010000732.1 GCA_937923585.1 uncultured bacterium | reverse complement strand
GATATGCGTGTGTCCGTCCGATTCGGACGGCGACAATGTCCTCAAGGGCTTCTTTACAAACGGGGACAAGTCGCAGCCGGTGCTTCCCTGCATGCTCGCACGCGGCAGTTATTACTACCTGGGTTGGGCTTTCATGGAGCAGGCGGTGCTGAAACCGGGTGTGATTCCGCCGACCTTGCAGGAGTTTCAGCAACTGAATCTGAACGGGGTGACGGAAATTGTCGCCTATGCAACGACTTTTCTCAATCAAGAACTCATCAACGGAGCAATGGCCTTTTACCTGGCGTGGTCGGGCAACGACATTGCCAAGACCAACGAAGTGAAAGACAATGCCCTGGGACCGATCCCCCGGTTGCGCATCGGCGTCGAGCGGTTCTTCGTCACCGACATCAACAATTCCGCGGCTGGCAACCTAGCGGCCAGCCAAATCCCTGTAATGTGGGACGAAATCGCCGTCTACGGCCAGGCCAGCACCTTCAACCACGTTCCGGGTGGCGGGAATGTCGTCTTCATGGACGGCCATGCGGAATTCTTCAAATGGCCCTCCACATTTCCCGCCAACGTTTTGGGGGTGCTGCTTTCTGCGCTGTTCTGAGTCGTGACGGTTGACGCTATTCGCCTCGAAACTCCCGCGTTTCAGCGACCCGGATCTGTTCTTCTTGACTGTGGGGATGCACCCTATATTATTCTATGGGCGTTGCGCCGCTCTGGCCGTCAAACTCCTTCACACGGTCCCCTGCGGCGGCGAAAACCATCCAAGTCAAGTATTTAGAAAGGGTTGCGCCTGTGGGCACTTCAGCATTGTTTGACCTTTCCGGCCGAGTGGCCGTTGTCACCGGCGGCGGCGGGGTATTGGGCGGGGCGATTGCCGAAGGGCTCGCGTCGGCGGGGGCCACGGTGGCTATCGCGGATTTACTGCCGGATATGGCCAACGCCTGCGCGGAACGCATTCGGGCGCGCGGTGGCAAAGCCAAAGGCTACGCGATGAACGTGTTTGACCGGGCCACCATCCAGTCGTGCTGCGACGCCATTGTCCAGGATTTCGGCAGGGTGGACATCCTTGTCAATGCCGTGGGTGGGAACATGAAGGGCGCAACGACCTCGCCGGAGCAGACCTTCTTTGACCTGCCGGCGGACACGCTGCAGAAAGTGTTCGAGCTGAACCTGACCGGCGGGACCATTCTCCCCTCCCAGATTTTTGTCAAGGCCATGCTGGACAATCCGGGCGGCGCGTCCATCATTAATATATCGTCCATGAACGCATTTCGCCCGCTGACCCGCATACCCGGTTACAGTGCGGCCAAGGCGGCGGTGAGCAATTTCACCCAGTGGCTGGCGGTGCATCTGGCGCAGGAATACAGCACAAAGCTCCGGGTCAACGCGATTGCACCGGGATTCTTCCTGACCGAGCAAAACCGCTTCCTGCTGACGGACAAGGAAACGGGCGAACCGACACAGCGCGGCAGGACGATTATCGGCCACACGCCGATGGGCCGTTACGGCACGCCGGAAGATCTGGTGGGTGCCGTCGTGTGGCTCGCCAGCGATGCGTCGCGTTTCGTCACGGGCATCGTGCTGCCCGTGGACGGCGGCTTCTCTGCGTTCTCCGGCGTTTAAGAATCCAAGAAGACACCAAGTATACAAGGAGTGGTTTCTCATGAGCGACCCTGTGGCCAAGTTGAAGGACCGTCAACCCCAGCATTCCTTTCTGATCGCCATTGACTCGGACGGTTGCGCGTTTGACACGATGGAGATCAAGCACAAAGAGTGCTTTATTCCCAATATCATCAAGCACTGGAACCTTCAGGCCGTATCCAAGTACGCGCGGATGGCCGGCGAATTTGTGAATCTCTATTCCAAATGGCGCGGCGTCAACCGCTTCCCGGCGCTGTTCATGACCTTTGACCTGCTGGCCGAGTGGGATGCGCCGATGGCGCGGGGCATCAAGCTGCCCGAGATTCCCAATCTGCGCGCGTGGGCTGAGAAGGAAACCAAACTGGGCAATCCGGCGCTGAAGGCCTACTGTGCCGACCATCCGACCTCCGAAATGCCGGACATTCACCAGGCGCTGGCGTGGAGCGTGGCCGTCAACAAGTCGGTTGAGGACATCGTCCAGGGCGGACTTCCCCCCTTCCCCTATGTCCGGGAATGCCTGGAAAAGGCGCGGGCCCATGCCGACATGATGGTGTGTTCCCAGACCCCCGGGGAGGCGCTGGAACGGGAATGGGCCGAGCAGGACATGGACCAATATGTCTTCGCCATCAACGGCCAGGAAGTGGGCACAAAGGGCGAGCACATCAAGTTTGCGTCAGAAGGCCGCTATGACAAGGCCAATATCCTTATGATTGGTGACGCCAACGGCGACCTCAAGGCCGCCCGCGCCAACAACGCCCTCTTCTTTCCCATCAATCCTGGAGAAGAGGAGAAGTCCTGGCAGCGACTCTTTGAGGAAGGTTTGGACCGATTCTTTGCTGGCACCTATGCCGGGGAATATGAAGCCGGGCTTATCGAGGAATTTGACAAGTATCTGCCCGCCACGCCGCCTTGGAAGCGGTGAACCGTGCGGCGCGAACCCGATTTTGAGCAGTTCTTGCGCGCCGTGACCCGGCGTGGACGCCCCACCCATCTCCCCTTCTACGAACATATTGCCAGTCCGGGGTTCATTGCCCGGCGCATGGGCGTGCCCTTTGATCGGATGTGTCCCCGCGACGAGGGCTACTGGCAAACCTATGTGAACTTCTGGATTGGCATGGGTTTCGACTGTGTGCCGATGGAAGTCGGGCCTAATTTTCCGTTGGGCCAGGCCGAACATGCGGACGGAACCGTCAGCCACGGGAGCGAGTCGCGCAAGGTCATCTCCACGATGGAGGACTTTGAGCGGTATCCCTGGCCCAAACCGGGCAGCTACATGGACTTTTCCCATTGGGAAAAAGCCATCGAACTGCTGCCCGAGGGGGCCAAGATCGTGGGCGGCGTGTGCATGGGGCCCTACGAGTGGGCCTCGACGCTAATGGGTGTCGAGGGACTGTCCATGGCGATCTATCTTGCCCCGGATCTTGTCCGCGCCGTGTTCGACAAGATCGAGGAAGTCCATTTTGGCTGTCTGCGCCGATTGGTGACGATGGACGCCATCGGCGCGCTGCGCCAGGGTGATGACTTGGGTTTCAAGACCTCCACCTTCCTCTCCCCCGCCCACCTTCGCCAATATGTGTTCCCCATCTACAAGAGAATGGCCAATCTGGCGCATGCCCACGGGAAGCCGTTCATCCTGCATTCCTGCGGCAACCTGGCCGAGGTGTATGATGATCTTGTTGACGGCTGCGGCATAGACGCCAAGCATTCCTTCGAGGATGTCATCCTGCCCGTGGCCGATTTCAAGAGGCAGTACGGCCGAAGGGTAACGTCGCTGGGCGGTCTGGATGTGGACCGCATCTGCCGCCTGGAAGAGAAGGAATTGAGGAGATACACCCGCAGCGTCATCGAGTCCTGTTTTGAGGACGGTCATTGGACGCTGGGGACGGGCAATTCGCTGACCGACTACATGCCCGTGGAGAACTATCTGATTGTGCTGGATGAGGGGCTGCGGACGGCGTGCTGAATGGGAAAACCGGGGACAAGACACGGATGAGTGAGGAAATGCAGTTATGGTGATCCTGGTGGATGAGAATGTTCCCTATGGCCGGGAGGCATTTGGCCTGCTGGGCGAGGTGCGCACGGCGCATGGGCGCGAGATCAGCCGCGAGATGCTGGCCGATGTGGACGCGCTGGTTGTGCGCAGTATCACCAGGGTCAACCGTGAACTGCTGGACGGCACACCGGTCCGGTTTGTGGGCACCTGCACCATCGGCGAAGATCATGTGGACAAAGCGTGGCTTGCCTCGCGGGGCATTGTTTTCTCCAGCGCGCCGGGTTGCAACGCCAACAGCGTGGGTGAATACATCACGGCGGCGTTGCTGCATCTGGCCGGAAAGCACGGCCTGTCGCTTGCCGGCATGAAGCTGGGCATCGTGGGGGTGGGCAACGTGGGCAAACGGGTCTGGAAGAAAGCCGAGGCGCTGGGGTTGCAGTGCGTTCTAAACGACCCACCCCGTTTTGACAATGAGGGCGGCGATTCAGTGTTTCGTCCCATCCAGGAAATCCTCGACTGTGACATTGTCACTTTCCATGTGCCGCTGGAAAAGTCCGGCCCCTATGCCACCTGGCACTTGGCCGATGCGGCCTTTCTGTCCCGCATGAAGCCGGGTGCCTTCCTCCTCAATTCCTCCCGCGGCGGCGTGGTGGACAATCAGGCGCTTAAGTCAGCCTTGCGCGATGAAAAACTGCGGGCGGCCGTGCTGGATGTGTGGGAGGGCGAACCGAGGGTGGACACGGAACTGCTTGGGATGGTGGATATCGCCACGCCGCATATCGCCGGATATTCGTTTGACGGCAAGGTGAACGGCACGCGGCAGGTGTACGAGGCGCTGTGTGCTGTGTTGAACCGGCCCGCGGAGTGGGACCCCTCCCCCCTGCTGCCCGAGCCGGAATGCCCGCAATTGACAGTTGATCCGTCCGATACCGGCGCACTGTCTGGCGCGGTCCGCGCCGTATATGAGATAATGTCTGATGATGCGCGCATGCGCGAAATGCTGGCGCTGGCCACACCCGACGAGCAGTCCGCGTGGTTTGACCGGCTCCGCAAGGAGTACCCACGGCGCCGGGAATTCTTCAACACGCGGGTGACGTTCACCCGGCCCGATACAGACTTGAAACGGACCCTGTCAGGCGTGGGTTTCCACTGCGTCTAGCCCGAGACCGGGAGTCGCCGCCAGCATTACGCCCCAACCGCGTCCATCTCCGGGAGTATGTAAGTCGTGGTCATGCAACGCATTGCCGAAAGCGGATATCTCAGCCCGTCTGACCTGCACGGATTCGTGCAGGAAGCCTGCGCCACCCTGCCGGTGGACGGCAAGCGGGTATTGTTCATCATTCCCGACCAGACCCGCAGCATGCCCATGCCGCTCCTGTTTCGGTCGCTTCACGAGGCGCTGCACGGGCGCGTAAAGCAGATGGACTACCTTATCGCGCTGGGCACCCATCCGCCCATGACCGACGCCATGATCCACACACTGCTGGGCATCACCGCGGAGGAGCGCGCCGGCAAGTATGGCGACGTGGGCATCTACAACCATGAATGGCAGAACCCCGACGCACTGGCCCATGTCGGCACGATCAGCGAAGATGACATTGAGCGAATCTCGGGCGGGCTCATGCGTGAGTCGGTCGCCGTTACGCTTAACCGCCGTGTGTTGGACTATGATCTGGTCTGCATCGTTGGCCCGGTGTTCCCCCATGAGGTGGTCGGGTTCAGCGGCGGCAACAAGTACTTCTATCCGGGCGTGTCGGGCGCGGAGATTCTGAACCTGTTTCACTGGCTGGGCGCGCTGATCACCAACTACAGCATCAACGGGACCAAGCACACGCCCGTGCGGGCGGTGGTTGATTTGGCGGCATCCATGATCCCCGTTGAAAAGCGGTGCTTCTGCCTGACCGTCGTGAAGAAGGACACCAAGGCGATTTTCTTCGGCACGCCGGAGGAGGCGTGGAACAAGGCGGCCGACTTGAGCGCCGACACGCACATTATCTACAAGGACAAGCCGTTCAAGAGCGTGCTGGCCATGGCCCCGCCGATGTACGACGAGATCTGGACGGCTGGCAAGTGCATGTACAAGCTGGAACCGGTGGTGGCCGACGGCGGCGAACTCATCATCTACGGCAAACACATCCATGAGGTGAGTGTGACCCACGGTCATCTCATCGCCAAAATCGGCTACCACGTGCGCGACTATTTCCTGCGCCAGATGGACCGGTTTCAGGACATTCCCGGCGGCATCCTGGCCCATTCGACCCATGTGCGCGGGATGGGCACCTATGAAAACGGAGAGGAAAAGCCGCGCGTGCAGGTGACGCTGGCCACGATGATCCCCGAGGCGGAATGCAGGGCGATCAATTTGGGCTACCGCGACCCGGACAGCATCAACCCGGACGAATGGCGCGACCGCGAGGATGAGGGGTATCTGCTGGTTCCCGACGCGGGCGAGATCCTGTACCGGTTGCAGAGCGAGCGGGAAGCGGAGGCGTGAGTCGGTCTTACGGCCATACCGGAAAGAGGCTGGAAGCCTCTTCTACGGTAGACGCGGCATCTTGCCGCGTTCCTCTCGTTCCCAAGTTGCACTTGGCAACGCCGGGGCATGGCCCCGGCGAAGAAGAGCGGCGGCATGGCCGCACGCACTCAATACTGGCCGTCATCGCCGCACTCTCCCTGCTGCTGGCGGGATGCTATTCAAGCCAGCCTGCGTCGGGCGGATATGCCGCCAAGACCCATGCCGTGCAAAAACACACCGAGGCTATGGACGCACTGAAATCAAACCGCCTCGAAGAGGCGCTGGCGGCCATAGACGAGGCGGTGAAGGAGGACCCCGAGTACGCAGACGCCGCCATGACACGGGGGCTGATACTGCTGCGCGCCGAACGACTGGATGACGCCGCGGCGGCCTACGATGGCGTATGCAAGAAATGGCCGGACCAGGCCGAGGCCCATGCGTTGGCTGGGATCGTACGCGAGAAACTCGGAAGAGGCGAGGCGGCCAAGGCATGCTACTCGCAGGCGAAAGCTGCCTATGACCGCCGCATCGCGGCAGGCGACCACACCCCCGGCACAAAGTTGAGCCGAACGCTGGCGGTGTACCTGCTGGACGGACGCAGCAAGGGAATCGAGGAGATAAACAAGCTGCTGGGCGAATATCCTGACTACGGCCCGGCTCGGGAAATGAAGGGCAAGATTGCGGAAAACAACCGGGCGTTCGTCCTCGATTGGATGGAACGTCCGGGCAAATAGACATCGGGAAGGATTGAGCATCATGGCAAGAAACGTTATCGTCGCCCAGTCGGGCGGCCCGAGCCCCGTCATCAACAGTTCCCTGCGCGGCGTCATTGAGACCTGCAAAATGTTTCCGGACGTGTTCGGCACGGTGTATGCCGGCTGGCACGGTATTGAGGGCGTATTGAAAGAGGAGTTGCTCAACCTCTCCGCGCAGGACGAGGACGAGATTGCGCTGCTGCGCTACACGCCCGCGGCGGGCTCCATCGGCACCTGCCGTTACAAGCTGAAGAAAGACCAGCAGGAGGATTTCCAGCGGGTCATCGAGGTGTTCAGGGCGCATGACATCGGGTATTTCTTCTACAACGGCGGCAATGACTCGATGGATACGGCGAACAAGGTTGCCAAAATGGCCCGCGAGCAGGGACTCGACCTCGTCGGCGTCGGCGTGCCCAAGACCATAGACAACGACGTGGGCGATTCGGAGTTCAAGCTGATTGACCACACGCCCGGCTACGGCAGCGTGGCGCGCTATTGGATGGGCATCGTCCAAAACGCAAACGAAGAGAACGCGGGCTCCTGCCCGGCCGATCCGGTGCTGGTGCTGCAGGCGATGGGCCGCAAGATCGGGTTCATCCCGGCCGCGGCGCGGCTGGCCGACCCCAAACGTGAGCTGCCCCTGCAAATCTACATGTCCGAGTCCAGTGTGACCACGGAAGAACTGTGCGACAATGTGAACGACCAGTTGCAGCGTGACGGGCGCTGTATCGTGGTGGTTAGTGAAGGCTTCGAGGTCGGCGACCTGGGAGACGTGAAGGACAGTTTCGGCCACACCAACTTCGGCGCGACCCAAATGACGGCGGCACAGAAGGTGGTCAATCTGCTTAACGAGAAGAGACTGCCCGTTCCCGGCAAGGCGCGCGGCCAGGTGTCTGGCACGGACCAGCGCAGCACCTGCACCTATGCGTCCGTGGTGGACCTCGACGAGGCCTACAAGGTCGGCCAGCAGGCCGTGCTCATCGCCAAGTCGGGCGAAAACGGCTGGATGTCCACCATCCTGCGCGAACCGGGACCGATTTACAACGTGCGTTACGACAAGGTGCCGCTCGAACTGGTCGCCAATTCGGAGCGCACCTTCCCCGCTGCGTGGATCACGCCCAATAAGATCGACGTGACCGACCAATTCATCCAGTACGCAAAGCCGCTCATCGGTGAGGACTGGGCCAGCGTGCCGGTCGTTAACGGCCGCCAGCGTTTCACGCGGTTCAAGCCTGTTTTCGCCGAGAAGAAGTTGCCGGATTACGTCTTGCAGGCGCTGAGGAAGTAGTTGTCCAAATGGCAGATTATGGTATAACTTGAAGGGAATAACCGTCGAGGATTGAGCCATGTCGGTTCTGGCATCTTCCATCAGCTACACAGTTCAGGTTTGGCAGGAAGGCGGGCATTACATCGCCCATGCCATGCCCATTGACATCATGAGCTGCGGTGCAACTCGGGAAGAGGCGTATCGGATGGTTGACGAGGCGGTGGCCGTGCTTCTCAGGCGTCTGTCTGAGACCGGGGCATTGCAGGCCGTGCTTGAAGAGGCCGGATACACGCTTCAGAACGGTGAATGGGTCAGTCCGACGTGGATTGGCATGGAAGTGCATGCCACCGCCGCGGGATTCTGAACGTGCCGCGCATTTACCCCGTTCACTGGCGGGAATTTGAACGGGTATTGTTCGCACTCGGGTTCTCCTTCGTCCGTCAGGAGGGCAGTCATCGCGTCTATGAGAAGGCGGGGCTCATGCGTCCGATTGTGGTGCCCGCCCACGGGCAAGTACCGGTTGCCATTATTCTTAACAACCTCAAGACGGCCGGCATATCGAGGGAAGATTTCCTGGCACTCTTGTGAGGCTTCGGAGTTGCCGAAGACTTTAGAGGTGCTCCGAAGCTCACATCGAGCACATTTCACCGCGCTCACGCTCCCAGCATTTGACAGAAGAATATGAGAGAGCACAGCGTGCCCCGCATTTGCTATAATCACGCTGTCTTTTTTCCCCTAAGCAATACACGAAGGAGAGCATAACGTCATGCCGCAGATGGACATTGGACTCATCGGTTTGGCCGTAATGGGCGAGAATCTCGTCCTGAACATGGAGAGTAAAGGCTTTCACGTGGCGGTGTTCAACCGCACCGTGGAGAAAGTGGACAAGTTTATTGCCGGCCGCGGCGCGGGCAAGAACTTCTACGGCGCGCACAGCATTGAAGACCTGTGCGCCAATCTCAAGCGCCCCCGCAAGGTCATGCTGCTGGTGAAGGCGGGTTCGGCGGTGGACGATTTTATCGAGCTGCTGCTCCCCCACCTTGAGCCGGGCGACATTATCATTGACGGCGGCAACAGCCATTTCCCGGACACGATTCGCCGCACCAAATATGTCGAAAGCAAGGGACTGCTGTACATCGGCACCGGCGTGTCCGGCGGCGAAGAGGGCGCGCTGCTGGGGCCGTCCATGATGCCGGGCGGTTCGCCCGCCGCATGGCCTCATGTTAAGGAGATCTTCCAGACCATCTGCGCGCAGACCGACTCGGGCGAGCCCTGCTGCGACTGGGTGGGCGAGGGCGGTGCCGGTCACTTCGTCAAGATGGTACACAACGGCATCGAGTACGGCGACATGCAGATGATCTGCGAGACCTACCAGGTGATGGGTCGGGGCCTTGGCCTGAGCAACGCCGAAATGCACCAGGTGTTCACGGAATGGAACCAGGGCGAACTGGACTCCTATCTCATCGAGATCACCCGCGACATCCTCGGCTACAAGGATGAGAACGGCAAAGAGGTCGTTGACCTGATTCTCGACACGGCCGGCCAGAAGGGCACGGGCAAGTGGACGGCCATTGCGGCGCTGGACGAGGGCATGCCGCTGACGCTCATCGGCGAGGCCGTGTTTGCGCGGTGCCTGTCGGCCATCAAGGACGAGCGCGTGCGCGCGGCAAAGGCACTGCCGGGCGATGTGAAGCCTTTTGACGGCGACAAGCAGGCCTTTGTGGACGACCTGCGCCAGGCGCTGTACGCATCCAAGCTCGTCAGTTACGCGCAGGGCTACCAGCTCATGCGCGCGGCCGCGGCGCATTACGGCTGGAACCTGAACTACGGCGGCATCGCGCTTATGTGGCGCGGCGGCTGCATCATCCGCTCCGTGTTCCTGGGCAAGATCAAGGAGGCCTTCGACCTCAATCCGGATCTGGAGAACCTTCTGCTCGATCCGTTCTTTGCGGACGTGGTGGGCAAGAGCCAGGCGGCATGGCGGCGCGTGGTGGTGAAAGCCACCGAGATGGGCATTCCGATGCCGGCCATCTGCTCGGCGCTCAACTTCTTTGACGGCTACCGCAGCGAACGCCTGCCGGCCAACCTGCTCCAGGCGCAGCGCGACTACTTCGGCGCGCACACCTACGAGCGCGTGGACAAGCCGCGGGGCGAGTGGTTCCACACCAATTGGACCGGCCGCGGCGGCGATACGGCGGCCACGACCTACGTGGTTTAGGCGCGCACAAGAGGCTTGAAAGCGCGGCAGATGCATTTCCTGGGCGCGCCAATCTCCTGATTGGCAGGCTTGGAACCGAAGAGCCAATCAGGAGATTGGCGTGCCCAGGAAATGCCGCGTCTACTCCGCCGTGCAGCGGAAGAAGACCCAGCGCATACCCAGATCGGAAGAGCACACGTCTGAACTCCAGTCACGATCAGATCTCGTA
>CALDSM010000731.1 GCA_937923585.1 uncultured bacterium | reverse complement strand
CGTCCAGCGGGCCAGGCCGAAGGCGGCCGAAAGCGGAAAGGCAAACAGCGCAAACGCCGAGTGGTAGCAGCGGATCACCGCACCGAGGCCGGGAAGCGTGTGGAAGAACATGAGCGTCGGCACCTCAAAGGCCAGCATTAGCCCGATGGACGACGCCGTGAACAGTCCGACCAGACGCGCCCCCCACGGATCACCATCGGCGGCCTGTGTGGAGGGTTCGCCCCTGCGGCGGCGGAACAGCAGCCACGAAATCAGCAGCCACACCGCCGCGCCCGGATACAGCATGGTGTCCAGGTTTGAATTGAGCCCTCCCCAGTTGTTGTCCTCGTGGGCGGTGCCCAGAAAGCGCGGCGAAAAGAAGGAGCCCACATTGCGGAAGGGGAACCCGCCAAGGTCCTCCTCCTTGGGGCGGTCAAAGTAGGTCGCGCTGTTGGCCAGATACTCCAGGAAGGGCAGCAACTGGACGGAACTGATTAACAGGGCGGCGATCCACATGGCGGCGCACACCAGCACCGGCCGCCAAAGACACCCGCCGCGCAGTGCGAGAAACACCATGCGGACCACAAAGTAGACGCCGAGCATGAGACTGAAGGTGAACACGGTTTCCGGGTGGCCGGCCAGCAGCATGAGCGACGCGCCCAGCACGCCCGTGACAAAACCCCGCCGGTACCGGCCGCACAGAATCCACTCGACACCCAGAAACAGTATCGGAAACCACGCGGCCACATCGGTCAGGGGCCAGTTCGCCCAGATGAGGCAGTAGCCCGACAGCATCCATGCGAGTGAAAAGAACACGCATGCACGCCGGGGAAGGCGCAGGCCGCGTCCGCAGAGATATGCGTTGAACCCGCACAGCAGGAGTTTGATGAGCACGAACAGCGTCATCGCAGTTTGGATGTCGAAGAAGGCCAGCAGCACCCGCGGCGGATAGAAGATGGACGCCTGGTAATTCGCCAGCACCGGCATGCCCGCGAACTGGCAGGGATTCCACAGGGGCCAGGCACCGCGGCGCAGGTCTGCGGCCACGTTGTAATACGTCTGCGAGAAGAACTCGTAGATGTCGAACATCAGGTGGCCCGGGTTGGGCGTCCAGTCCGCGGGCCGGTGGCTGTGCCAAGGCGGGATGCTGTAAAGCACGTCGGCGGGGCCGGCGATCTCGCCGCGCAGGAATATGCCCGGAAATGCCGCGGCCAGCGCGATGATCAGCAACAGCCCCAGCAGTGCCAGATCCCGCAGCCAGCGTCCGGCCGCCGTTCCCGCGGCTGGACTGCTGTTTCTGTCCGGGCTGTTCATGTCTGAAGTCACGTCGTGCGCGTCCTCTGTCTTGTGCCCCCGCACGGGCTCTTCGCCTGGAAAGCCGGATACGCGGCGGCACGGCATGAAGATGCGGCGGAAAAAGCAGCCGCCCCGCCACCATCCACGGCAAGACGATACCGCTCTCGGGAGGCATTTTCAAGATTGGGGTTGTGGGAGGCGCCGGTGCAGTGTTGCCGCAGCGGGTCAACGCTGGCAGGGTCAGGGTTGCCGTTCCCACCAGAGGTCCGGGGGCAGGGGGGGCTCTCGCCGCTCCAGGGTAACGCCCAGACGGGACAGTTCTGCCGCCACCGCATCAATCAGTGCGTCCATGGCGGCTTGCACGGCCGGACTCAGCCCGATGCCCGGTGCCACCCGTTCAGGAACCACGCCAATCAGCACAAGATCCGGCACGCGGGTTCCGGTTAAGTCGGAGAGAAGCAGGGCATCCAGCAGGCCGGGATCGTGCGGTGTTTGCGCCTGGACGCAGTGCGCAGACAGCAGTCCTTCTCGGTCATACCGGCACAAGGCACCGGATGCCATTCCCGAGTTCACCGTGTCCACGAGTATGACCGCATCGCACCCTTCCATCAGACTGGGCAAAACCAATCCGGCCGTACCCCCGTCAATCAGTTCAACCTGCCCGGGCATCACAAAGCGGGCATGGAGCAGTTTGACTGCATAGGGACCGGCGGCATCGTCCCCCATGAGCACGTTGCCGAGGCCGATGATTCGGATTTTATCCTTATTCACCATTACGGGGAAATCCTTTGCGCTGTATGACCGGCCTGCCGCAGGGTATTTAGCAAAATTATTGATTTGGCATCTTGAATCCGCTAGAATATACCTAACGGTAGGTCCTATTGTCGAGAAGGTTGTCCGGCATCAAGACTAACCGAGTCAAAACAATGGCTTAGGAAGTGCGACTACGAAATAGAACCACGCGAAGATGGGAAACGCTTCTACGCACAAACTACGGAGAATACCTGTTGTGACTGCGGAATACTCCCGGAGAGACTTCGTTAAGGTATGCGCGCTGGCGGCCGCCAGCATTGGGCTGGCCCCGGCACAGGGCAAGGCTTGGGCCGCCGACTTGGAAGCGGGGAAGAAACCTTCCATTATCTGGCTCCATTTCCAGGAATGCACCGGCTGCACGGAAACGCTGCTGCGCACCAGCCATCCCGGCATTTCAAAACTGATTCTCGACCTGGTGTCGCTCGACTACCACGAGACCCTGTTTGCCGCCTCGGGCGCACAGATAGAGCAGGCGCTGGAGCAGGCGCTGGAAGAGCAGGCGGGCAAGTTTGTGCTGGTGGTCGAGGGCGCGATTCCGACCAGGGAGAACGGCATCTACTGCCAGGTGGGCGGACGCACGGCGGTGGACAGCCTGAAGCGGTGCGCCGCGAAGGCCGGGGCCGTGGTGGCCGTCGGCTCGTGCGCGTCCTGGGGCGGGGTGGCCTCGGCCGAGCCCAATCCCACCGGGGCGAAGGGTGCGCCGCAGGTGCTCGAGGGCAAGACGGTGGTTGCGATTCCGGGATGCCCGCCCAACCCGTACATCCTGCTGGGCACGGTGCTTCAGTTCGCCACCTTCGGCACACTGCCGAAACTGGATGAACAGGGCCGGCCGCTGAGCGCTTTCGCGCGCACCATCCATGAAGACTGTCCCCGGCGGCCCCATTTCGACGCGGGCCGGTTTGCGGGCCGGTTCGGCGACAAGAGCCACCGGTTCGGGCACTGCCTCTACAAGCTGGGATGCAAGGGCCCGGCCACGCACGCGAACTGCTCGCTGGCGTCCTTCTGCGAAGTGCCGGGCGCGTGGCCGGTGGGCATCGGCCATCCCTGTGCGGGCTGCACGGAGGCCGCAATCGCCTTCCGTGTGCCGCTGTACGAGACCGTGGCCGTCGAGAACCCCACTCCGCCGGACACCTATCCGCCCATCGTCCAGCACCGGGGAAGCGTCAGTCCCGTGACGACCGGCGTTGCGGGCGTCCTTGGCGGAACCATCGTGGGCGCGACCGCGGTGGTGGCCCGGTGGCTGGCGCGCGAGCACAAGATGGCGAAGACCTGGGCCGCGATGCAGAAAGAAGTGCAGGGGAAAACGGAGGAGAACCAGCCATGAAGACTTCCCGGCGGGAATGGTTCAAGGGTTTGTCGGCGGTCGGCCTTGCGGCGGCGACGACCGAGCCCTGCGCACAGGCGCGCGAGGCCAAGCCCGTGCGTCCGGAGGAGGTCGGCCTGCTCTACGACTCGACGCGCTGCATCGGCTGCCGCGCCTGCACCACCAAATGCAAGGAGGCGAACGGGCTGCCCCCCGACGTGGTAAGCCTGGACGGGGCGCCCTACAACGCGCCGAACGAGCTCAGCGCCTCCAACAAGAGCATCCTCAAACTGTACCGGGAGGGGCAGACGGCGGCATTTGTGAAGCGGCAGTGCATGCACTGCGCGGACCCCGCCTGCGTTTCGGTGTGCATGGCCGGCGCGCTGCACAAGATGGACAACGGCATCGTGGCCTACAACAAGAACGTGTGCGTGGGATGCCGCTACTGCCAGATCGCCTGCGCCTTCGACGTGCCCACCTTCACCTGGAACGCGGCGCTGCCGCTGATCGTCAAGTGCGAGATGTGTCGGCACCGGCCCGGCGGGCCGGCCTGCTGCGAGGTATGCCCGCGCGGCGCGATGATCTCGGGCACCATGGCCGGGGTCACCGAGGAGGCCCACCGCCGCATTGACAGCGAGCCGGAAAAGTACGACAAGAAGATTTACGGCGAGCGGGACGGCGGCGGGCTGCACGTGCTGTACCTGACAAGCAAGGCGGTGTCCTTCGAGAAGCTGGGACTGCCCGACGTGCCCGAAGATCCCATTCCGGAAACCAGCGAGACCGTGCAGCACACGCTGTACAAGGGTTTCGTGGCGCCGGCGGCGCTTTTCGGGCTGTTTACCTTTGCGCAGTACTTCAATGAGCGCCTGCGGCGAACCTCGGACCATGCGAGGCAGGAGACCCGGCAATGATGGAGCATCGTGCAGAGCGGCCGCTCGGCGGCCCCATATGGACCCCGACCATGTTCTTCCTGCTCGCCGTCATCTTTTCCGGCGCGGCACTGGTCTGCTACCGGCTGTTTTTCGGGCTGGGTGCCGTGAGCGCGATGAACGACGGCTATGCGTGGGGCATTTGGAAACCGCTCAACGTGGTGACCTTCACGGGCATCGGCGCGGGCGCCTACGCGGTGGGCATTCTCACCTATGTGTTCAACCGGTGGAAATACCATTCGCTGGTGCGCTCGGCCATTTTGGTCGGGGCGATGGCGTATACCCTGGGCGGCACCTCGGTGCTGATTGACCTGGGCCGCTGGTGGAACCTGTGGGTGACCCTGTATCCGCCGCTGTACAACCTGAATTCCGTGCTGCTGGAGGTGGCGGTTTGCGTGATGACCTATACGGGGGTGCTGTGGGTGGAATTGACGCCGTCCATCCTTGAACAGGCCAGCCGGTGGAAATACGAGCCGGTGCGCCGCCTGGCGCAGGCGGGCCTGCCGTGGGTGCGCCGGATACTTCCAATCGTCATCTCCGTCGCGCTGCTGCTGCCGACCATGCACCAGTCCTCGCTCGGCGGCCTGTACATGATTGCGCCGACCAAGCTGCACCCGCTCTGGTGGACCCCCTGGCTGTCCGGGCTGTTTCTCATTTCCTGCCTTGCCATGGGTTTCGGCGCGGTGGTGATCGTCGAGAATCTGACCAGCCTCAACTACCGCCGCCGCATGGACCAGCGGCTGCTCGGCAGGATGGCGCCCGTGCCGGCGATGCTCGTGCTGTCCTACGTTGCGATCCGGCTGCTCGACATCGTGATGCAGGGAAAACTCCCCTTCATCATGACCTTCGATTTCTACAGCAAGCTGTTTCTTTTTGAAATGGCGCTGTTCCTGGTGCCTGCGCTGATGATGCTGCGGCGCAACGTGCGCAAGAACCGGGGTGCCCTCTACCTTTGCGGGGCGCTGCTGGTGTTCGCCGGGACCGTGTACCGCTTCGACACCTACCTGATCGCCTACAAGCCCTCCACGGGCTGGGTGTATTTCCCCAGCCTGGGCGAACTGCTCTTCTCCGCGTGCCTGGCCTCGACGGGCATTGCGGTCTACATCGTCATGATCAAACTGTTCCCCATCCTCAGCGGCGTGCCTTCCCGGAAGAGGCCGGCCCCCGCCGAGGGCGCCGTGCAGGCATAACGGCCGTTCACAGGAGAAGTCCCGATGAGCAAGACTGTCACGATTGATCCCGTGTCGCGGATTGAGGGCCACCTTCGCCTCGATGTCGAGGTGGACAACGGCGCGGTGGCCAATGCCTGGTCTTCGGGCACGATGTGGCGCGGCCTGGAGACCATCGTCAGGGGCCGCGACCCGCGCGAGGCGTGGATTTTTGTGCAGCGCATCTGCGGCGTGTGCACCACGGTGCATGCGATCACCTCGGTGCGCGCCGTGGAGAACGCTCTGGGCCTTGAGATCCCGCTGAACGCGCAGTACATCCGCAACCTGATGATCATCGCCCACACGCTGCACGATCATATCGTCCATTTCTACCACCTCTCCGCGCTGGACTGGGTGGACGTGGTTTCGGCGCTTAGCGCCGACCCGGCCAAAGCGGCGCAGGTCGCGCAGTCCGTCTCGCCCTGGCACCGCAACTCGGTGCAGGAAATGACTGCGGTGAGGGAGAGGGTGGCGGGCTTTGTGCAGCAGGGCCGGCTGGGTATCTTCACCAACGGCTACTGGGGCCATCCGGCGATGAAGCTGCCGCCCGAGGTCAATTTGCTCGCCGTCGCGCACTATCTCCAGGCGCTGGAGTACCAGCGCAAGGCGCTCCAGATCGTCGCCATTCTCGGCGGCAAGACGCCCAACATCCAGAACCTTGCCGTGGGCGGCGTGGCCAACGCCATCAACCTCGACAATCCCGCCACGCTGAACATGGAAAAGCTCTACATGGTGAAGAGCCTGTTCGAAGAGGTGATTCCCTTTGTGCAGCAGGTGTACTTCCCCGACGTGTGCGCCATCGGCGCGATGTATGCCGACTGGTTCGGCTACGGCGCGGGCGTCGCCGACTACATGGCCGTGCCCGACCTGCCGCTCGACGGAAAGGGGACCAAGTTCGACCTGCCCGGCGGCACCATCAACGCCATGGACCCGAACTCGTTCCATCCGATCACCGCATTCGGCGATCCCCATTTCCGGGACGGCGTGGCGGAGACGAGCGCCCATTCCTACTACGCCGACAGCGGCGCGCCGCTTCATCCCTGGAATGGCCAGACCGAGCCGCAGTACACGGCCTGGGACCCGGCGAAGAAGTACAGTTGGTCGAAAGCGCCCCGTTTCCAGGGCAAAACCGTTGAGGTGGGTCCGCTCGCCCAGGTGCTTGTGGCCAACGCCGCAGGAAACGAGGCCTTCAAGAAATGGACCACGCAACTGCTCGACACGGCGGGCAAGGTGGCGGGCACGACGCTCTCGCCGACGATTCTGCGCTCCACACTGGGCCGCCACGCGGCCCGCGTCATCCGTTGTGCCGCCCTCGCCGACCATGCGGACAAGCACTGGAACCTGCTGGTCGAGAACATTGGCAGGGGCGACACGGCTATCTTTAACCCGCCCACTTTCCCCAAGGGCGAACTCAAGGGGTTTGGCTTCCACGAGGCCCCGCGCGGCACGCTGTCGCACTGGGTGGTGATCAACGACGGCAAACTCACCAACTACCAGGCGGTCGTGCCCTCCACCTGGAACATGGGCCCGCGCGACGAGAAGGGCAACCTGGGGCCGCTCGAAGCCGCGCTCGTGGGTAATCCCGTCGCGGACCCGGAAAAGCCGCTCGAGACGTTGCGCACGGTACACTCCTATGACCCGTGCCTCGCCTGCGCCATTCACACGGTGGACATGACCGGAAAGGAAATCGCGCGCGTCAAAGCGCTGTAGAAAGCTGCCTTCGCGGACCCGCGGATAGAAGCTGCTGCCGCTTTCGGATTGATGACGTGCGGGGGCAGCCTGTGCAGGCACGTTTGGCACTTACTCGCGCAGGTTCAGCCACCGCCGGGAGAGGGGCACTCAGCGGTTTCTGAACCGTTTCTCCAGCCGGCGCAGGCCTGCCACGCCGAGCAGAACAATCACCGCGCCGACGATGAGCAGGATGAAACGGGAAGACTCCGGGACGGCGTCCATGAGGTAGGCGAGCATGCCCATGGCGGCGGAGAACCCGTAGAGCGCGAGCACGGCGTCGCGCTGGCCCAGGCCGAGGGCGAGCAGGCGGTGGTGCAGGTGGTCGCGGTCGGGGTGGAAGAAGCCGCCTCCGCGCGCGCGCCGCATGCGGCGCAGGAAGCTCAGCGCCGTGTCGGCGACAGGCACGGCGAGCGCGGTCATGGGCACGGCGAGCGCGATGACGGCCGCACCTTTCTGCTGGGATGCGAGCGTGGCCACGGCGAGGATGAACCCAAGGAACAGCGCGCCCGCGTCGCCCATGAAGATGGTCGCAGGATGGAAGTTGTAGCGCAGGAAGCCCAGCGTCATGCCCATGAGACAGGCCATCATGGCGCAGCCCGCGGCGTGGCCGTTGCGCAGGCCCACGGCGAAGAGTGACGCCGAAATGGCGAAGACGAGTCCCGCGGCTAACCCGTCGAGCCCGTCGGAGAAGTTCACCGCATTCATGACGCCCGCCATCCACAGCGCGGTTACCGCCACGCCGACCCACGGCCAGTGGGTGGCCGGTCCGATCATGCTGAACGGGTCGGCGTCGCGCAGGCCCCAGAAGTAGAACACCGCGCCGAGGGTCAACTGCACGATCAGCTTGAACGTGCCCGACAGGCCGCGCGCGTCGTCCCACAGGCCCATGAGCATGACGGCCGTGCCCAGCACCGCCGCGGGAAACAGTGCGGCCCCCGCAAGGCGCGGGGCAAACCACTCGACGCCCAAAGCCGCCGTGAGGAAGGCGGCGTAGAAGGACATGCCGCCCAGATAGGGCACGGGCGCGCGGTGTACCTTGCGCGCCTCGCCGGGACGGTCCAGCACGCCGAGCCGCCATGCCAGCCTGCGGAACACCGGCGTCAGCACCAGGGCGACGGCAAGAGAGACCACGGCGATTGCCGCACAGGCCGCCAAAAGATGCACCTGCCCCGCCAACTTGGACGACGGCGGAATGCCGCGCTGGAGGCCGTCCAGCCACGGCCCGCCCCAGTAGTTGAACCGGTGGAACTCCCGCGCGGCGGCGTGCCCGAGCGCATAGAGGCCGAACAGGATAAGCGTGACGGCCCAAAGCAAGAGCGTGCGGACCACCGAAACAGTGCCGCATTCATTTGTCGGGACTTCTTGCTTCTCGCCAATCATTGCCATGCTCAGACCCTGCTGCCCGCCTTCCAAACCTATCCTATCGCAGCGTCTTCTCCCTGTCAATGAACGGGCACCGCTGTCCTGGGAAACATTTACAGGTCATCCGGGGCACTAAGGTGCGGCCCGGAGAAGCACGAGCCCCGCCCCTGCGAGCAGCGGCATGACGACAAAAGTAATGACGGCGGCCTGAATCAAGCCCGCAACCAGCAGGATGCCTATGGTTTCAAGCAGTTCCAGTTCGTAGTGCCGCATGAAATGCATAATTCCCAGAATCCAGCCCACGAAGGGAATGAGACCCCAAAGATACACCATCAGCATCGTGGCGGCGAGGTCGGCGAAGTTGGCCGCGAACGTGTCCTGGCGGAGCCTTCCGAGCATTCTCAGGCATGGATAGAGTATGAGAAGGCTTACTCCGTAGGAAATGAGGGCGGTCACAATCCAAATGACAAGGCGGGGCACCCTGGGAAGTTCTGCGGCCTGGTCGGCGGGTGGCTGTTGCTGTGCGATTGGTGCCTGTGTGTGCTGCACGGCGGACGGTGCCGTTGCCGGCGGTCTTCTCAGCGCAAAGGGAAACACCAGGATCAGCACCGCCACCGCAATCACGGCCCCGACGATGTACGTTCTTCGCCTGTCGGGGTTTTGGGATGCGGTTGCCGCTGGTGGACTCGGCACGCCGGTCCGCAGGGGCACATCGAAGTCAGGGGGCAAGCCGGGGACGGAGGCATCCGGTACGGCGCGGGCGGCGATGATGCGCGCCTTCATGGCGGCCGCCTTGGCGTCGGGTGCAGCGGCCAGCAGCCGGTCGCAGATTTGCTCGGCCTCGCCGAGGCATTCGAGCTTCTCGAGACACGAGGCCATGGCGAGCAGAATGTTTCTGGTGTTGGGAAACCTCCTGTCAAGCTCCACCAGCAACCGCATGGATTCCGTATACTGTCCCGAGCGGAAAAGGCCGTCGGCCCGCTTGAAATTCGCGGCTGCTTCTGAGGCGTCAACACTCATGCGGTCTTCCTCCAATCCATCTGCCGAAATTTCTCCCATCAAGGACGCGGAGACACCCGGGGGCTGTCGTGCAAGCCCTTTTTGAGAGGAGTCCGCTTTCACCAAGCCTCTGCCTTCCTTCGGCGGGTTGTGCATGCAACAGCATGATACAACCGGTGGGAAGAGAACACAATACCCCATTCATCCGTATCGCCCCATTTTGGGTTGACGCCAACCCAGAACCGTCCTATACTTACATTCGGCATTTGAGCAGTTTTATCCTTTACCGGGCGCCGCCGGGATGGATGTGTATGCCGGAACTTATACCGCCGGGTGCCTTACCAGAGGAGAACGGGCGATGAACAAGCTGCTATGGGGTTTTACGATTCTGTGCGCAGTAATGTCGGCTGTGTTGTTCCCGCAGCCGGTGTATGCGGCAGGCTACACGCTGACCCTTATGCCGTCCGCCAACGGTAAAGTCACCGCATCGCCGGAAATGCCCGCCGGGGGCTATGCGCCTGGCGATGTCGTCGGGCTGATGGCCACGGGCAATCCGGGGTTCATGTTCAGTTCCTGGACCGGCCCCAACGGCGCGGAAGTGCAACCCGCCGTGATAACCCTGTGGGGTGCGGGCACCATCGTCATGAACGGCAACAAGACGGTGGGCGCGCTGTTCGGCGCGACCGACACCACCCCGCCGACGGGCTCGATTGTCATCAACAACAACAAGAGCACCACCAACACGCCCAACGTGACGCTTGCGCTGACCTGGAGCGACGGTGCGGGGGGCTCGGGCGTGGCACGCATGCGCTTCAGCGACAACGGTTCCACCTGGACCGCATGGGAACCGCTGGCGGCGACGCGGGCCCACACACTGCCCGGCGGCGACGGGTACAAGACCGTCCGAGTCCAGGTTCTCGACAGGGCAAACAACCGCTCGGCGACGTACAACGATTACATCCGTCTGGA
>CALDSM010000730.1 GCA_937923585.1 uncultured bacterium | reverse complement strand
ATACGAGCTCTGATCGTGACTGGAGTTCAGACGTGTGCTCTTCCGATCTAAAGCCAGGGACTTTCGCAGTGCATCAATGGCCCCCTCCCTTTCTCCTGCGATTCCCAACAGCCAGGACAGGTGCCGGAGTGCCTCCCAAGAGTGCGGGAAGTCGGCCACCAAGCGTTTCGCCTGATCCAGCGCTGCGGCCCCGTCTCCCAACAGCCGGACGCACCTGAGCCGAACCACCTCATCCAGAGGGTCCGCCTGCGCCGCATTAAGGCATGCCTTCAAGCGAATGTCATCGGCACTGTCGCCGACCCGTGCGTCAAGTTCGGCCAGCATTGAATTAAGGCTTTCCCTAGACAGCATTATGCCCGAATAGGATTGCCTCGTCATCAGCAACAAGTCGCGAAGATCAACCTCGGTCAGGGCGAGCCGCAATCCGCATTCCTCGATGGAGAGCGGCGGGGTCTGGATGCCCAAAGAAGGATAGAACCCGGCCATCCCCTCCAGGACTGACCGGGCAAGCGCATAATTCCCCTCGAAGGTGAAATGCACGTGATCCACAAAGAACTCGGGGCCCTCGATGCCGTGGGGGCTGCCGTCGGCAAACGATTTGGCGGTGTCCAGCAGACGTACGGCATCATCGCGGCCCGTCTCGGCAATTCCGAGAAGGATATCGTTGATCCGAGCTGCGGGCCGCACATGTGTGAAATCCAATTCCCTCGCACGGACGAACCAAGACCGGGCATCGGTGTATTCGCCAAGTGCATGGTGGCAACAGGCAACCCCATAGGCCAGCCAGGCATTTCTGCCGTCTGCGTTGAAAGCGCGCATGCAGGCAGCCAACGCTTGCTTATACTTCCGCCTGCTTTCTGCATCATGGACTTCATTTCCGACTTGTTCCGTGATTGAATCAAGGAACTCAGGACTTTCCCCCCCCGGCGGCCACTCACGCAGGCGCGACCCCAACGTGCACAAGATCACCCTGGCACCCGCCGCTTTCGCGGAGTCGCATATCCCCTTCACATTGGCCTGGTAATACTTATAGGCACGCTCGGAATCAACAGGACCATTTCCCGTTCCATGAATCCGGTCCAGATCGGCTGGCCCCTTGATGCCGCGCAGCAGTTGAACAAGTCTCAGGTCATTCAGCGCGACGCTCAACTGGAAGCAACGCAGGGCTATCTGCGGCGGAAGCCAGTCAAACACCAGCGTTTGTGACACGAGAGGATTCAACTCGTTGTTGCCCATGTAGACCAGGAAGAGGTCGGGCTGGTACTTGGCGCAAGCCCTTGCCGCGGCACGCATGACATGTGCATCGGCGCCGGGCAAAGCCACGTTGTATACCTCCGTCTTTCCCGCAGGCCGGCACGCGCGCAACATTGTCGCCAGAATGCGCGCAAACGAGAAGTCCGGCATCGGGTAACCGTGCGCCGCCGACTCTCCGAAGACGAACACACGGTAGCTGTCGGCGGGCTTTTTCGCCGGCATTGAAAACTCATAGGGTGCCTTCTGAAACGAATGCGTGTAAAACTGCTGGTAGAATGCCTTGTTGGTCACGCACACCGCTTCTCCGTTTACTTTTCGCGGGATGAACAGTTGCATGGAAATGCCGAATCCTGCCAGGCGCAACCCCAACTCCACCATGCACAACAGCATGGGCGGCACAATCACCCAGGCAATAAACCGTTTCCATACCCGCCCTTGCCAGCCGGCCTGCAGCCGACCATCTTCCCCGACCGGCCGCTCTCCGGGGGGAGGGGCTTGACTCCTTGTTCTTGTCAAGAAATGCAATTGCACATCTCCTGCCGCAGTGACGGTGCTGCGAAGACACTTGGCCGTCCTGGACGGCCCGTCATCCAGTAATCTTGGCATGGCGGCGCGCTCATGCATGTCCCCCAAGCGCAGATGCAGG
>CALDSM010000729.1 GCA_937923585.1 uncultured bacterium | reverse complement strand
CTGCAAGCGCATACCGAGACCACGGGGCGCTTCGAACTGCGTGATGTTGCGCCGGGTACCTATCACGTCTTTCTCGATGACAATATTCGCGTTCTGAAAGGCATGCCGGTCACCGTCAATGTCCCGGCGGACCGGAAAGCGCCGGAAGTGCGGCTCACGGTGGACGCGGGCGCGTCCGTCACGGGCCGCATCTACGACAAGGAAACCGGCATCGCCGTGCCCGGCGCGGGCATTTACGTGGCCGCAGTCAAGGAAGGCCAAAACGCGGTTTCGGGTTGCGCCGGGAATGAGGCGTACACGGACCAAGACGGCAGGTACTTCTTCGAGGGCCTGCGTCCCGGCAAGTACCGCCTGTTTCTCGAGCCCGAAATCACCGTGTGCGACGCGGCCGGCAAAGCCCAGTACAGCATGGAACTGAACGGGAGCGAGAGCACCGATTTCGCCGTTGCCGGACGGGAACGCCTCGAGAACATTGATTTTCCGCTGCTGCTGGGCGGCGCGCCCATTTCCGGTGTGGTGCGGGACGCCAACGGCAGGCTTGCGGCCGGCATCCGGGTCGAGGCGGCCACACGGCGGGACCGCCAGGACACAGAGACAAAAAAGGACGGCAGTTTCATCCTTCGCGGCCTTGCCGCGGCCCCGGACTGCCGCATCTTCGCACGCACGGACAAGGAAGCCAGTGAGTTCATCGGACCGCTCACCATTCCTGAAGGGGGGCTGAAAGACATACAAGTGCAACTGCACCCCGGCGGTGTTGTGCGCGGAACGTTGACCGACGGCCAGGGCATGCCGTTGGCAGGCAACACGCTAAACGCCATGTCCGGGTTCAATGTCGGCACAGGCTGCGCCACCACCAACAAGGACGGCACCTTCGAGTTTGCCGCGCTTTCCGAGGGGAGCTACGAGATCGTGCTGGTCCAGCAGGCGCGCGGCGTCTTTGTGGGACCCAACACGCTGGCGAAGGTGGACGTGAAATGGGGGCAGGTCACCGAAAATGTTGCGTTGGTGTACACGTCGTCGCCCGCCGCCGCGGGGACGCTCCAGATTTCGGGCCACGTGAAGGACGCCGCCGGGCAGCCCCTGCCCGGCGTGGCCGTGGACGCGCAGTACTCCGACATGGGTGTCAGCAAGATCGCCGACAAACCGGCGTGGACCGACGCGGACGGATACTACCGGATTGACGGGTTGGAGAAGCGGGTCTATTTCGTGCGCGCGAACAACGCCTCTTTCATCACCTCCCATCTCGGGGAGATCGAGGCGGGCGCAACCGGCGTGGATTTCGTCATGCAGCCCCGCGTCAACATCGAGGGCCGCGTGGTCCGCGCCGACAACGGCCAGCCCGTCACCCAGTTCGAGATCACCGCACCCGGCGAGCGCCCGGTGCAGGTCGCCGATGCCGCGGGCCGGTTTAACCTGGCCAAGGTGGATGCGGAGACTGCCTGCGAGGTCAAGGTGCGGGCCCAGGGCTTCATCGAGGCGGGGGAGGACATCGAACTGAAACCGGGCCGGGATGCGAAGGACGTGGTCATCAAACTGGCCCGCGCCGCCGGACTCAGCGGCCGCGTGCTCAATCCGGACGGACAGCCCGTCTCGGGCGCGCAGCTATTCGCGACAGGCGGCATGGGTCGCGTGCAGTTCAACGACGAGTCCGCCGTGTTGGCGCGAAGCGACAAGGATGGCACGTTCCAAATCGCCACCCTGCCCGCGGAACGTGGGTTTGTCGTGGCCAGTCATACCGAATATGCCGTCGGCTCGGCGCCCTACAAGCCCGGCGTTGCCAGCGTGGACGTCGTGCTGCGCCCCGGTGGCACCGTGACCGGCACCGTCACCTCCGGCGGCGAACCCGCCGCAGGCTGGACCGTTTCACTGGGCGGCCTGTCCCTCTCCACAAAAGCGTACAACGCTCCCCTGTCCGCCAGGACGGGTCCCGACGGCACGTTCCGCATCGAACAGGTACAGTCCGGCGAGACGAGCATCTCGACCGCCTTTGACAAAGACATGAAGGACCCGATGAAGATACGCAGCATCTCCAAGCGCATTACCGTCGAAAGCGGCCAAACCGTAACCGTCGCGCTCGACCTGCCCGAGGCCACGGCTGGCATCGAGGGGCAGGTCCGCCTGGGCGGACAGCCCGCCCCGGCCTCCGCCTTCGTCATCTTCACCCATACCAGGGACGGCGCGGAGTCACCCAGCATGGCTCAGGCCGATGACAAGGGCTTCTTCAAGTTCGACGCCGTGCCCGCGGGACCCGGCACGCTGCGCGCAACGGTGCCCGGCAGTGTTCCAGGACTGGTTCGGACCGTATCCGCCCAGGTGGAGGCCGTCGCGGGACAGGTCATCCGGCAGGACTTGGACGCCACGGACACGGGCGTCATCGTGGCTGACCTCCGCGGTGTGACACCGGTTCCCGGCGTCGTCGTGACCGTCAGCGTGTTTCCCGGCGATGCGCCGGTAAACGCCGCGGACACGCTGCTGAGTCTTCACGTGACGGGCAAGTCCGTGGCCGGGGCCGTGGTCAAGAACGACGGCCCCCTGCGCTTCGACATGCTGCCCCCCGGCACCTACACCGTCGCGGCGCTGATGAGCGAATTCCGCGAGAAGACCATGCGCACCACCGGCATGGCCTCCGGCGTTGTCACCGTGGAAAACGGGACCGAAGCGGCGGTGGAACTGGTATTGCAGCCGGTGGAAGAATGAACTGGAAAGCTCCACATACAAGACAGAGTTGGTCAACCACGAAGACACGAAGAAAACAGCCTTGACATGGATATACAGGATGCTCAGGATAAAGAATAGACGTGTTCTTGCCTTATCCCGTCCATCCTGTCCATCCATGTTCAAGATTCTGTTGCGATACCTTCTTCGTGGTCTTCGTGACTTCGTGGTTCAAAAGGATTTGGGACGCACGAACAGGCTTCAACAGCACAGAACGAGAGGTGACGCGTGCCGGCAAAGATGACATCCACCGCATGGGAACGGGGTTTCAAAAACATGCTGATTTGCAGCGTGGGCGTTTTGGTTTCTTATGCGGCCACCATGGCGGTTGTCGTGCTGTTCTTTCAAAAGTCCGCCGGAGACGCCTTCTACATTGCTGTTTCGGTGGTGTGCGGCGGTGCCTTTCTGGCCTTTCTGGCAGGTGGGATCTATGGCCGGGCAACCGCCGGCCCTGTCCTGTTGGACTGCGGTCCCCATCCGACACGCTGGCTGTTCTTCATAAATGCCGTCGTTTTCCTGTTCATGGGAGGGATGGGCTGGTACACGGGAAAGTCATCGGCAGTAGCGTTGGGTGTCTCAGGCCCCGTGTTCTTGGTTTCTTGCGCGGCCTTCTGGCTGGTCGCGGCCGCTGGCCGCCTTCAAATCCGGAAGAACGGCATCTGGCAGTACTGGGGCCTGCTGCGGTGGGGCAGGATTGACTCCTACGAGTGGGCCGAAGACGCCACCTTGCTCGTAAAGGCGAGGGGCTTACTGGCCCTGTCGCGGGGCGCGCTGCCCGTGCCTCCCGAGCACCGGCGGGCCGTCGCGGAGTTGCTGGCCAAACATTGTTCCGTCCCGCCAACTGTCGAAGCGGCGGCAGATCGGTCAAGCGAATGACGATTCATCGCATTGCCAGGAAAATGTGGGAAAGGCGCCCCACCTGTCGGCCTTTGGCACCTGGTGCAGGCCGATTGAAGAATGAACCAAACTGCTTTGGCGCAAAGCAACCGCGTTGAACCACGAAGGCACGAAGGTCACGAAAAAGGCAGCTTTGACATGGATGTACAGGAGGAACAGGATAAAGAATCGGGGTGATTTTGCCTTATCCTGTCCATCCTGTTTATCCATGTCAATGGGCCTCTCGTCCGTGCAGTTTCTGCTTCGTGACCTTCGTGCCTTCGTGGTTCAAGTGCCTGGATCGCACAAACAGAGTTCAACCGTGAGGAAGGAAAGATGACACCATGCTCAAGAACGTGACGATGGCGGCAATTGCAGTTGCGGCGCTGGTTCTCGTTGCTCCCGGATGCAAACCGTCCGGGCAGGGAGGCGCATCGCCGGTGCCCGAGCCCCAGGCCCAGTTTTCATCCCCCGAGGAGGGCAAGTGCGCCTTCTGCCAAAACCACCTGAAGCAGCTTGGCCTCGGCTGCAAGATGTACGCCAACGAGCACAACGACCGCTTCCCCGACACGCTTGAGGCGGTGTATCCGGAGTACATGCCCGACCAGGACAACTTCCGTTGCCCCGGCGCCACGCGCCCCCCGGCCACCGCCGCCGACGCGGCAAAGCTGTCCGACTATGAGTTGGTGCCCGGACTCACGGAGAAGAGCCCCGCCAACACCGTCCTGATCCGCGAAAAGAGCACGGCCAACCACACCCCGGCGGGCCGGAACGTCCTCTGCGTGGATGGTCACGTCGAATTCATGGCGGGTGCCCAATAGACTTCCTGATCAAAGAACAAAGGACTGAATATGAAAAGGCTTGCTTGCCCGAAATGCCAGGGAGACATGGAAGAGGGGGTCATGGCCGCCCATCATCGTGCGGTAGTGTTCCCGGAGAAATGGATGCCCGGCGAGCCGCACAAGTACGTCTGGGACTACACAAAGGAAGATCAAGCGGCTCTGCGCCAGGTAAAGACCTACTGCTGCACCCAATGCGGCTATCTCGAATCCTACGCAAACAAGTGACGCACAGCGCAGCAACGGGGGAAGTGTTCCCGGAACAGTGGATGCGCGGCACCCCGCTGAACTCCTTCTGGTTTGGGGGCAAGTGAATTTGTCCGCTTTGCCGCCTTCGCAGTACCATCAGGGAAACGAGGGCCGCAGCCATGAAGACGTATTCTTTTCTGTCCGCCTTTGCCGCGATGTTCCTGCTCGCCGCCGCCGTCCACCTTCCCGCATCGGCGGATGCCCCCCCCAAGGCCGCGCTGGACCTCACCTCAGCCACCTATGCCGGGGCGATTCGCGGCGCGGACGGCCATGTGGACGGGAAGATGATGGCGGCCCGGCTCAGGGAACTGGGCGTGAAGACCTACTACTGGCTCATATGGGCGCCCACCGACTGGGAGGACCTGAAGGCGTTCCTGCCCGAGGCCGCGGCGATGGACCTCCAGGTGTGGCCCTATCTCGTGCCGCCCTCGGAGAGCCCGCCGAACACGAAGAATTACTCCGAGCCGTTCCAACTGGACTACCCGCGCTGGGGTGAGGAAATTGCGCGGCTGTCGCTGCAGTTCCCCAATGTGACCGCCTGGGTCATTGACGATTTCTATGGAAACCGCAGTCTCTACACGCCGGAATATATAGAAGCCATGCAGGCGCGCGCCCATGCGGTCAATCCGAAACTCGCCTTTCTGCCGCTGATGTACTTCAACGAGATTGACCGGCCCTTTGTGGAGCACTACCGCGACGTTATAGACGGCGTGGTCGTGGCCTACCCGCAGGACCGGGGCGAGATTGACCAGGCGTGGGCCGTGCTGAATGACGCGGTCAAGACGGTGGCGGGCGGCATTCGCTTTCCCGCCGCAACGCCTTCCGCAGCGGGAGACTTCGGCATGGCAAGCCAGACCGCGCGCGTGCTGCCCCGCGGGAGTTATGTGGCCCATTTCCGCGAGACGGACGATTTCGACGGCGGCACCGCGGACTATCATTTCAAGCAGTTGCTGGTGGACGGCGCGGTGGTGTGGGAGTCGGACGTGGCGGGCGGCGGGCGCGGCTGGCAGGAGGTGTCGGCGGACATCACCCCGCAGGTCAGGGGCAGGAAGAGTGTTTCCATCGCGGTAGATCGGAAGAGCGTCGTGTAGGGAAAGAGTGTAGATCTCGGT
>CALDSM010000728.1 GCA_937923585.1 uncultured bacterium | reverse complement strand
GCTCTTCCGATCTTGGTAAACAGGTATTCCATTTTCATACGGGAACTTGATATGCCGATGCCCGCAGGCAGTGTCAGAGTACAGTGCCAGTATACAGGGGCGCCGCAGGTTTCAATGTTCTCAAGACCAGGCATGTTGGTGGATATTTGGGGTGCCCAGGGCGGTACCGCGAATGGCGGAAACGGAACTGGCGGATTGGGTGGAAGAGTACGGTTAATGCTGGCTCCGGTGTCGGGCGTCCATGCGCTGACAATGAATGTTGGTGGGCAGGGGGGGGCCACATCCGGCGGCTATAACGGCGGCGCCGCCGGTTCATCCTCGGGGACATATGGTGGCGGTGGTGGTGGTCTGACGGAAGTGAAATTCGACGGCTCCGTGCTCGCAGTCGCCGGAGCCGGCGGTGGAGCTCCAGCAGTGGGTACAAACAGTAATGGAGGCATAGGGGGCGGAACAACGGGGGGTGCGGGGCTTTACAACAGTGCCTATGACAGTACACGTTGTGGAAGTGGGGGAACGCAGTCTGCCGGAGGGGCAGGCAGTACGACGGGGCCCGGCTCCGCCGGCGCATCCTATACCGGCGGCACAGCCGCTTCTGCCGGCGGTGGTGGCGGCGCAGGCTACTACGGTGGCGGTGGTGGCGGCAACGGCGGCGGCGGTGGTGGTGGCAGCAGTTATGTCGTCGGCAGTTTAGGCTCGGCGAGCATCTCCAAGACGTCCACGCTTCCCGGTTGTAGAGTCGGAAACGGTCTTGTAACCGTGTACTACATTCAGGAACCCCAAGTGCCCACGACACCCGGGGCTACCGCCATCGGGCAACACACCATCACGTGGGCCTGGGTTGATGCGAGTACATATGAAACCGGATATAAGGTGTACGCGGATCCCGGCTCAAATGCACCGACAACACTTCAAACAACAACTGCAGACGATGTCAGCTCCTATGTTTACGGCAATAACAGTCTTCTTCCGAACACGCAGCACACTTTCCAAGTGGCTGCGACCAACTCAGGTGGTGACAGTGCAAAGACGGCGGCTTTTTCCGCGTGGACATTGGCGGCAACGCCCGCTGCTCCTGTCGTGAACGGCGCAGCAGCGAATTCCCTGAACGTATCCGTCGGCACGGGGGACGGCAATCCGACAGGAACGGAATACGGAATTTACTGCACAACCACAAGCCAGTGGGTTCAAACAGGCGGCACGCTCGGCACTTCGGCGGCGTGGCAGACCGCGGCGGCGTGGGGCACGAAAACGGTGACAGGCCTGTCCCAATTCAGGAACTACACGTTTACCGTGACAGCTCGCAACGGCTCGAACGTGGAAACGGCCGCCAGCACCGGGACAACCCTCAAGACGCTTGGCAACACGGCACCGGTGGTCACATTGACCGGCCCCGGTGAAGTGATGGTCACGCGTTGCACGGAATACACTGAACTGGGTGCGTCCGTAACCGATGCCGAAGACGGGGGACCTGCGGCGTGGCCGGCCGTGCTTCCCGGCGGCGTCTGGACAGTCAATACAGGCTCGCTGAACATGCAGATTCCGGGCACTTACATGGTGACCTATCGCTACACCGACTCGGGCAGCACCAGCGGCGTTCCGCTAGACAGCGTGGTCCTCACCCGCATCATAACCGTGGCGAACATGGTTGCACCCGTAATCCAACTTCTGGGCTCACCTGCGGTGACCGCAGAATGCGGCACGACCTATTCAGACGCCGCGGCAACGGCCAGCGATGCATGCGGCATTGACCTGACAAGCCACATAATCGTCGGCGGCAACCAGGTAAACCCGGCTGTGCCCGGCACCTACAGCGTTACCTACAATGTGGCTGACGCCTACGGACTCAGCGCCGACCAGGTCGCCCGGACAGTGACGGTTGCAGACACGGCTCCACCGGTCATCACCCTTTCCGGGGCCAGTCCCGCAACCGTTGAATGCCACAGCACGTACAGCGACGCAGGCGCGACGGCCAGTGACTTCTGCGCCGGGAACCCGGCAGTGGCCACCAGCGGCACGGTGAACACGTCGGTGGTCGGTTCTTACACGCTAACCTACACCACCAACGACGGCAGCGGCAACAACGCGGTGGATGTCACGCGCACAGTTAATGTGGTGGACACCACGCCGCCGGTTATAAACGCCTGCACGGGAAACCAGACCGTCTCCGCCAATGCCTCCTGCCAGGCGCCTGTACCGAACTTCACGGCCAGCCTCGCGGCCTCGGACAGTTGCGGCGGCGTGACGGTTACGCAGTCGCCCACCGCGGGCACCTCCGTTGGCCTGGGCAACACCATAGTGACGCTGAGCGTGACGGACGAGGCATCCAATTTCGCCACCTGCACAGCCACGTTGACCGTGTTGCCAGGGGCCTGCAACCCGACGACGATACCCAACGTGGTCGGCCTGAGCCAGACGGCGGCGGAGGCTGCACTGATAAATGCCCATCTTGTAGTCGGTCGTTTGAGTTCGCATTGCGGCGATGCCGATATTCCGGGTCTGGTCATGGGCCAGCTCCCGGCGGCGTCGGACGCCCCGGTTCCGAGCTACAGCGCGGTGAACCTGGTGGTGTCTCAAGGGCGTTGCCACTCAGGAGAATGCCTCACGCCATGACGGTTTGCCTGCCTGCATTCACTGCCGCGCCTGCCCTGTTGCCCCGGGGCAGGCGCTTTTTCAAAGGCGCGTGTCATGTCCTTAGGATGGCATGTCTTCCGTTTGCGTTTCGCGGCACGATTTGAGCATCAAGGTGCATTTCATTTCTCAAAATGCTATGCTGTGCGGCCTGTTGTGCGGATGGATTCCATAAAAACCCCCACTTTTCAAGGAGCGTTGAACATGGCGAAGTATAAGATCGCGTTGTTGCCCGGAGACGGAACCGGAACGGAAGTGCTCAACGAGGGCTTCAAGGTGGTGAGTGCCGCCGCGGCCAAGTTCGGCTTCTCACTGGACACGGAACGGTTCGATTTCGGCGGCGAGCGCTACATGCGCACGGGCGAGACGCTGCCCGATTCGGGTGTTGCGGAACTGCGCAAGTTCGACGCCATCTATCTCGGCGCCATCGGGCACCCGGACGTGAAGCCGGGCATCCTGGAAAAGGGCATCCTGCTCAAGGCCCGCTTTGAACTGGACCAGTACATCAACCTGCGGCCTGTGAAGCTCTATCCGGGCGTGGAAACGCCGATCAAGGGCAAGGGCCCCGAGGACATTGACTTTGTGGTCGTGCGCGAGAACACGCAGGACCTCTACACGGGCATGGGCGGCGTGATGCACGAGGGTACGCCGCAGGAGGTCGCCACGCAGACGGCCGTCTATTCGCGCTTCGGCGTGGACCGCGCGCTGAAGTATGCGTTTGAATACGCACGCAAGCGCGGCGCGCTCAAACCGTGGAAAGGTTTGGGCGAAAAAGACCTGGCGGCGGGCAAGACCGCCCAGCTCACGCTCTGCGGCAAGACCAACGTGCTGACCTACCTGTACGGCCTGTGGGAGCGCGCCTTCCACGAGATGGGGCGGCAATATCCCGAGGTGAAGCGCGACTACACCCACGTGGACGCCACGACGATGTGGTTTGTGAAAAACCCGGAATGGTTTGACGTCATCGTGACGGGCAACATGTTTGGCGACATCATCACCGACCTGGGCGCGATGATCCAGGGCGGCA
>CALDSM010000727.1 GCA_937923585.1 uncultured bacterium | reverse complement strand
GGCCATTTGGTCTCTTCGGCGGCCCAGCCGTAGGGAATGAGCACGTAATCCGGCTTCAGGTCTTTCATCTCCTTGAGCAGGTTCTTGCGGAATGAATCGGCGCAGATCATGACACCGATTCTTCCCAGCGGCGTGTCCACGGCGATGACGCCTTTGCCCTCCGAATAGGGCGGTGTCATCAGCTCGGCCAGCACGTTGTTCTTGCGGTGCTTCAACAGAATCTTCCCGCAGTCGTCAATGAGTATTGCTGCGCCGTACAGTTTTTCGCCGTCCTTTTCATCGAGCCCGATGCAGATGTAAATCTTGTGCTTCTTCGCCATCGCGCACAGAAGATCGGAATCCTCGCCGGGAATCGGGTAGGCCCGCTTGTGCGCATCCGGATTCTCCCAGCCGAAGATGCAGGACTCGGGCAGCGCGACGAGGTCAGCCCCTGCCTCCTTCGCCTTGATGACCGCGTTCTCGATGCGAACCAGATTGCCCGACCGGTCACCGTCCAGGCAGAAGATCTGGGCGGAGGCAACCCTGACCGGTTTCTCCAACCCGCGCGCGTTATGCATGGCTGAGACTCCAAGAACAAGCGCAACTGTCAAGAGCATCGGCCCGGCGCTCCCGGACAGCCCCGCCCTGCGAATTCCTTCTGTGACCATTGCACATCGCCTTTCACCTTCTCTCTTCAGGCCCGATACGTTTCGTGTACCCATTCAGACGGCATTCACGTCGTGTGCGTTACACGGAGACCGATGATGCCGATGACCACCAGGGCGATGGACATCAGCCGCAAAGCGTCCGTGGATTCCTTGAACAGAATGATTCCGGCAATGGCCACACCCACCGCGCCCATGCCGGTCCATACGGCATACGCCGTGCCGACCGGCAGCGTCTTGAGCGCCAGCATCAGGAAATAGAAACTGAAAGGCCCCGAGATGCAGGTCACGATACTCGGCCAGAGCCGGGTGAAACCCTGATTGTATTTCAAACTCAAGGCAAACACGATTTCCGCGATACCGGCAATAAACAGCAATGTCCAGGCCATATTTTCCTCGCTGAAAGGTTGACGGTCCTTGCGGGCAATCCACCCAAACGCGACTACGCTTAAACGAAGATATCAGGTGTGCTTTGGGAGATTCCAGCCGTGTGGCGTGGGCCGTATGCGATTCCGGTCCATGGGAGCACAGACGATATGAACCGAACAGGCGTGGAGGACTTTCATCGAGCGGGCCTATCCCACAGGTTTCGCGCAGAAATAAACAAAATTTAGCAAGAATTAAATATTATTGACTTTTCAGGAATCTTCTGGTATAAGAAAGTTAAACGTAACTTTCATATTATGAAACAATTGGAGCAGCGATGGCTAAACAACCCGCATGGGCAACGGCACTGAATGATGAGGACTGGCAGTTCCTCAAGCGCTTTTTGCTGGCTGACGGCTCGTTGAAAGCGCTGGCGCAGGAATACGGCATTTCGTATCCAACGATACGCATCCGGTTGGACCGAATGATTGAGAAGGTCCGGGCGGCGGACCAGCCGGGAGCAATGGATGAGTTTCACCGCCAGTTGCGGGTGCTGGTGACGGAAGGCCGGGTGGACCCGGCAACCGCCCGGCAACTGCTGGAAACGCATCTGGCCGCGCTGAATGAAAAGAAACCCAAGGAGCAGAATACAAACGCCAATCAGGGCGAGGAGCAAGCACCATGAAGACCATCGCAGTCGCGATCATTGGGAGCATGGCGGCGATGTTTTCGACCGGAGCGGTCCCGACCCCGCTGCTGACGTACCCCACTTCCAACTCCGTGGAGCAATATACCCGTGAACTGCCGCCGGGCATCTCGATTTCCAGCGACCCCGGCAAATCACCGGACGGGTCGCCCGCGCTCAAAATTGCGTTCGACGTGCCGGACTGCACCTTTGTCCCGCTGGTGCACGTGCCCTCGAAATGGAAGTGGACAGGATGGCTGGGACTGCATTACACGGCCCAAATCTGCCAGGACGACTCGTCGGGCTGGGGCTGCCTGAAGATGGAATGGAAATTCGTGGACAACACCGCCTCGTGCTCGAGCACGGAACCCAAGGGTTCCCGCACCGAGTGGGGCGAGACCAAATCCTTCCTGGGTCTGCCGCTGTACATGTCCCTTTATGAAGTGGTGTTTGGCGTGCAGGTGCAGGGGAAGGGAACGCTCTGGGTGCGAAAGGCGGAAGTGACGGAAGAAGCCCACGGCTATCCCGGAATACCCGGCGGAGCGCTTATGGGCATCGTCGGCGGCATTGCCGGCTCACTTCTTGGACTGTGGGGGGCACTGTTTGGCTACCTGGCCTCAAAGGGTCTCGCCAAGGAATTCGTGCTGCGCGGCGCAGTGGTGTCCATCGCGCTGGGACTGCTGCTGTTCGCCGCCGGAATTGCGCTGTTCTTTGCCGATGTGCCCTACGCCTACTGGTATCCCTGCGGGCTGCTTGGCCTGATCATGGCCGCGGTGTTCGGCGGCAACTACAGGGGGGTGCAGCGCCGCTACGCTGAAATGGAACTTAAACGCATGAACGCCAAGGACGCTTCGGACGGCATATAGCCGAAAGACAGTTGTCGTTGGCTGGATGTTCGATAGGGAACGGCGCGAAATTCAAGTGTCTCGCCGACTGATGTCTTGACCATGAACCGGCCACCGGAAAGGGTTTCCGCTTCCTTGCCGTTTCTGACAACCAACACATCCCTGCCCGGCCAGGGATTGACAAGCGTGCAATCCCGTCCCTTTTCGCTGACAAGGGTGACGCCGGAAATGACTTCTTTCTTGAGTACAGCGGACACGAGAAATGCACCGACGGCGCGCAGTGTGCCGAACCTCGCATCCAACTCCCGGGGCCAGCAGGGGAAGAGCCGGATCACGCCTTCGTGACTTTGCAGGAGCATCTCGTTGACGGCCAAAAACCCGCTGCAGTTCTCGATGCCGCCACCGCCGTATTGGAGGAGAAGGTTGGGTGCCGAATGGATGTCGCATTCATGGCGCAGGCCTTCCAGGATGCGATTCGGATCGTAACCGACCCTGGCGCAGGCGCTGTACCATGAGGAGAAGCCGTTGTTGTCGGTCCAGCGGTGCATGGCGTCGATCATGTTGCGGCTGATTTCCAAAAGCTTCGGGGCACTGTCCAAGCCGATACACCCGGCCGGGAAAATGTGCTGTATGCCGAGCGTGTTGCCGTCACACCAGGCCATGCCCTTTTCGGAATAGCGGAACACCGTCTCGCCGTTACGCTCCTGGAGCGGGAAGGCGCTGAGCCTGTCGAGAATGTCCTGCCACTTGTCTTTCTTGTCGGCGTCAACGCCGAGTTCGGCGCTCATAACAAGCATATTCTTGAACAGGGCGCGCACCAATCCAAGCGAAAGGATTGGGTTGAAGTCGGGACCGGACCCTTCATGGATGGAGTCGTTGTGGATTACGTAACGGCCTTCCTCAAGCTTCAGGTAATCCTCCCAGAACGCCGCCGCTTCGCGGAGGTATGGGTAGGCCGTTTGGCGGAGAAAGTCAACATCCTGCGTGTACTGCCAGTGCCAGATGAAGTTGAGCGCGGCATAGGCGGCATTGGATCGCTGGCCCCAGTCGCCGTCCGGGCTCTCCGGCGAAAGCCCCCATGGCCCGATACAGACGGGGAAATGCACGCCCTTCCATCCATGTCTCTGAGCCATGGCCCGCCCGTTGTCCATGGACTCCAGCACGGCCTGGTAAAAGGGCAGCGACAGGTCCGCATGGTTGGTGCCGTAGGCCAGGTAGTAGGGTGCCTGGAAGTTGTAGTTCAGGTGAAAATCGCCGTGCCAGTTGGGAGTGTCCGTTGTCAGCCAATTACCCCACAGGCCGGGCGCAACCTTGCCCGCCCGACTGCAAGAGCCCAGCGCATACAGGGCCGCGTACCAGTGCTTTTCGATTTCCTTGCCGGGTATCTCTATGAATGAGCGCGCCCAGAAGGCGCTCCACCAGTCGCGATGCTGTGCTGTCCGTGCCTCGATGGCTTGGGGTGTCAGTTCAGCCACCATACTCTTGGCAGTCACAAGACAATCCGGCGCATCCAGATCGCTCAGGATCGCCGTGGCCACCGTGATAGTCTCTCCCGGTTCTACGGTCGCCTCCAATCCATCCACACCAATGATGCGCGTGACCACCGCCACTTCGCGTCCTTTGCCGGGGAGATCATCCGCCTTGCGCGTAAACCAGTTGCCCGCCGATTCCCCGGCCGGACCGGAGGTCAGCCGCACGGAAGCGGTGACCGGCCCTCCCTCGCATTGCACCTGCGTGAGCAGCAGGTTTGCGTTTGCGTCCACCCACGAGCGCGTCCGTACGGTCAGTCCGTCTTTTGTGAAGGTCCCCCGCACCTCGGCGTGCGCCAGGTCCTGCTCCTGACGATAACGAGCACCCTGCAATGCGGGAATGGAAAGGGTGACCGCGCCGACCGTGATGACCTTGGCGTCGCCCGGTTGGCGGGTCCAGAAGTCATTCTTGCCAATATGGAAGCGCTGCGCCTCCGGCGGCCCCGCCATGGCCACACCCACATCGCCATTACCCAGAAGCGGGCCGTCCGGCATGGCCTTCGTGGGAACATTCTTGGGCGGTGCATCAAACACCGCCGTGTAGTTCATGGAGACAACCCTGTTCGACGGCTGAAATTCCGGTCGCGCCGCCCGCTGCTGTTGGGCGAGCACGAAGTCGACCAGTTCCTGGCACTGGAAGAAACCGGTCCACATGTTGTGTCCCTGCCCGGGCGGGATGATGAGCTGCATCGCGCCGCCGAGCGCCTCGTAGCGCTTCTGCATTTCGCCTGAGTTCGCCTCAAGCGGAACGACCGTGTCGCTGTCCCCATGTATCGCGAAGAGCGGCACGCCGGCCTTGGCCAATGCGGCAAGCCGGTCAATCGGATTGTGGTCCGCCAAATGCATGGAAAGTTCTTCCACCGTCAGGTGATAGGCGCCGCAGGCCTTTTCCACGCCCGGATAACTGGTCAAGCTGCAGACGGGATAAATGCCCGCGAAACCGGCCACCTTGTCCGCATTTTCGGTCGCCCACGAGAGCGTCATCAGACCGCCCCGGCTGCGGCCCAGCATCACCGCTTTGGAGGCAAAGCCCCTGTTCTTGGTGAGCTCGTCATAGAATGCCGAGTAGAGCGTCCGGCCGGCCGGACTGCCAAAGGATTCGCCGACATCAATGCCGGCGACGGCGCTGCCCGCCCGGGTGAAGCGTTCGAACATCCATTTCTCTTCGTCACCGGGCAGGCCCGGCAGGGTGGGTGCATACCAGACCCACGGAATGTCCTTCTGCCGGGGTTCCACCCTCGGGAGTATGACAAAGGCCGGACGACCCTGCACAAAAAAAGTTTCCCCCGGCAGCGGCAGGGACTTCTGCGGCGCATCGGCTGCGTGCACCGCGGCCACCGGCGGAACCCACCAGGCCATGGCATCGGACCCGTCGCCGGTAATGACCTTGCCCTTCACGGAAAGATGTTCCAGGTCAATCACATGCACGCCGTCCCGGTGCTCACAGCCCACGAAGGCGCGTTTTCCGTCCGGGCTGAGTTCCAGACCGATGGCCTGACCGCCCACGCCGAGCCGCTTGATCTCCCGGTGCGTCACAGTATCCAGGACGACCAGTTCCCCGGGGTCGGTCCAACTGCTCACCAGTGCGGTTTTGCCGTCCAGAGTAAACCGGATGCGCACCGGCATGCCGGGACAGGGAAAGGTTTCAATCGCGGTGTTCGACGCCACGTCAATGGTCGTAATGGAACCGGCTTCCTGATTCCCGACCCAGAGGGTCTTGCCGTCCGGCGTGAAGCACATCCCCTCCGCCCCCTTTCCGCATGGGATTTGCGTGACCAGTTCGCCGGAGGTGCGCTCCAAAACGGAGACGTTCTGGGTTTCGATGTTGGCCGTGTACAGCAGTCTTCCATCAGGTGAAACCAGCACCATGTGCGAAATCTTGCCGTGCGTCGGTATGGTGCGCGTGAAAGACTGTGTGGCGGTGTCAGTTTCCACCACACAGCCGCTTTGCCCGGCGGTGAAATAGGCGTTCTTTCCGTCGGGGGCGATGGCCGCGCCGTGAATGCGCCCATATTCTCCCGTGGAAATCTGCCGGATGTGTTTCCGCTGCACAAGGTCAATCACCGAAATGGTGTTTCCCGGCGGCGCATAATTCGAAAGAAAGGCGAAACGCCGGTCGGCGGAGAGCACAATTTCATGAGGGTTTGGGCCGGCGGGGATGGTGGCGACGGGTCTCAGCGAAACAGGGTCTACGAAGGACATGCTGTCCTCGTGCTTGTTGCACACGAGGAGCAATGGAGCACCTTCTTCCCCCGTGGTCGCCCCGGCGGCCAGGGCCGTGGTCAACAGGGCCAGGCACGGAAGCAGTGCCCGTGTCACGCTGCATGTTCGCATGTTCTTTGCGGTCCTCCCGACGCTCTGCGGTCGTTGAAGGGATGGCGACAGCACGAAAACGTTGCCCGGAATGCGGGCCGCTTGACGGAAAGCGGCAAAATGCCGCTTCTACTTCGAATAGTAAAGGGACAGGCGCTCGGGCAGGGCAGGCGTTGCGCCCGCACGGGTGCAGACGTAACCGGCCACCTCTGACGCGAATTCATGCATCTCCTCCAGCGTTTCACCGTGAAGGAGGCCAAGCACCAGTGCCGCAGTGAACGCATCTCCGGCACCCACCGTGTCCACGACGTCCACCGGCTCCGGTTTGCAGTCCGACCAATCCCCATCTCGATAGAGCAGGCTGCCGTCGGCACCCCGGGTGAGCGCCACGACTTGCAGGCCAAAGGTTTTCGCCAACGACTCGAGTTGCCGTGCCGAATCTCCCGCAAGCGCGAACATGTCCGCAAGCACCGGCAGTTCCCCGTCATTCAGCTTGAGGACGCTGGCCAGTTGCAGTGAACGCTCTATGGTCTCGCGGCTGTAAAAGTGCTGGCGCAGATTGATGTCGAAGACACGCCAAGCCTTCGCGGGCGTGGCCGACACCAGCCGCTGGATAGTCTCTCGGGAGACCGGACTTCGCTGCGCCAGACTTCCAAAGCACACGGCGTCCGCCGCGCCTGCCAGTGACAAAGACTCGGCCGCGGCGGCGATCCTGTCCCAGGCGGTGTTTTCGTGAATGGTGTAGGCGGGAACGCCCTTGTCATCCAGTTCCACCGTGACGGTTCCCGTGGGGGCCGTTTCATCGGTCTGTAATCCAGTCGAAGACAGCCCCATGGCCCCAATGCGGTCGAAGATGTCCCGGCCAAGTTGGTCCCTGCCAACGCGCGAAATCACCTGCGCGTTACCGCCGAGCGCATGGGCGTGATAGGCGAAATTGGCCGGCGCGCCGCCCAGTTGGGGGCCGGACGGCAGCAAATCCCACAGGATTTCACCGATACCGACAACGTTGTAAGCCATGCGTGATTCCTTCCTGCCTGCAGTTATGTCTGCCAACCGCCGACGGCACAGACGGGCTTGGACCGTTCTTCTGAGCGCCGCCGGCCGGTCTTGCCGGACGAATCACCAGATCTTCCATTCTTCACGGTACGGACGGGTGAGCAATGCGGACGCTTCCGCATCGCCGACGATCTGTTCCGCCTTGGGGTCCCAGGTGATCGTCCGCCCGGTGCGCACCACGGCATCAATCATGTGGGCGATGGTGTCGCAGCGGATGGCCATTTCCACCGGACACACGGTTTCCTTTCTTGACTTGACACAGTCAATGAAATTGCGGACGTGGCCCTTGGATTCATAGACCCGTTCGTCTTCCGGCTTGAGTTCCTGTTTCCACAGTTTCTCGTTGCTGGCGGCAAACGAGCCGAATTTGAAATCCCCAATCCACCCTTCCGTGCCATGGAACACCACCCCGTCGCCGTCGTGCCATTTCTTGGTGTAATACTTCATCACCACGTCCTTGGCGGTCTCCATGTCCATCATGTGCAGTTTCACCCCATTTTCATAGTCGCACAGGATGTCCCACCGCTCCAGCGTCCGGAAAATGCCTTCGGTCGGCACCTTTCCCGTTCCCTCGTACCGTATCGGGCTGGTGTGGTCCGTCTTGTTGCCCCACTGCGCGACCCCAAGCGGATGGATGGCGCAGCCCGCCACAAATCCGAGGGACGTCTCCGGGCAGTGGTAGCCACCCCAGGGCGTACACCGGTCCGCGGTGTAGGGAACCATGGGCGAAGGCCCCTGCCACACATTGAAATCGAGGTCTTCGGGCACGGGAATCTCCGTTGTTGACCCGTACGGCGCAACGCTGTACTTGTCCGTGTCGTTGAGCACGTTGCGGGACCAGACGTCTATCCGTTTCAGTTCCCCGATGTATCCGTTGCGCACCAGTTCAACCATCTTTGGGTACAGCGACTCGGAACGGTACTGGGTCCCGAACTGAAACACCCGCTTGTTGTCGTTCACCAGATCGGAAGAGCACACGTCTGAACTCCAGTCACGATCAGATCTCG
>CALDSM010000726.1 GCA_937923585.1 uncultured bacterium | reverse complement strand
ATTTGACCCGGCGGCTGGCAAACGCCTGCGTGGAAATCCCGGATCTGCTTGATTTGGGCAAATTTGCGCGGCTTGTGGTAAAATAGAGTTGCTCAACGCCCTGATGGGCGTTTCTCCTTCCGCGGAGGCCTGGTGCGATTCCGTATCAGGCCTCTTAAATTGTCTATGGACCTATTGCGGCGTGACTGCGGCACGGCTCTTCTGCAGATAATCCGAAAGTGACTGGCGCAGTTGGCGTGCCAGTTCGGGTTCTCGCCCCAGGTTGTTCTGTGCGGTGCGGCTGTTCTGGAAGAGCGGCACATCGGTGAAATCCAGCACGGTCTCGGTGCCCGCGCTCTGGAGGGTGAAGGGGTCCAGTCCCGACTGCCAGGAAAAGCGCCAGCGGCCCGAACGCACCGACAGCGCCACCGGATTGCCTTTCACCGACACACAGTCGCGAAACTCCGTCTGCCGTGCCAGGTCGGTTCCGTCCAGTCCGGGCGGCGCCGCCATGCCGCACATCGGCAGCAGCGTGGGCGCCACATCGCACAGCGTGGCCGGAACCTTCCGGATTCTGCCCGCCTGGCCGGGAACGCGCAAGAGCAGCGGCACGCGCAAAGCCGCCTCGGTCAGCCCGGACTGAAGCACCCCCTTCTGCAGAACGCCGCCCGGCGCGGCAAAATCGGGCCCCCACAGCGAGGTGATAACCACGAGCGCATCCTTGCCTCCGGGAAGTGAATCCAGGCGGTTCAAAAACGCATCCAGATGCTTGTCCAGGTCAAGAAGCACCGTGTCGTACAGGTCCATGGGATTGGTGGCCCGTCCCTTGCCCAGGAACCCCGCGCCGTAACGTTCCAGCCGTTGCGGAGCGCGCAACTCGCGCAGCCGCACGAACACAAACCACGGGTCACCGGGATGCGCCTCAATCCAGTCCCCCGCCTTGCCCAGCGTGGCGGCGTCGCTGCCGGGCTGCGGCTTGGGTGGCGCGGAAGAGCCCGGAGCCGGCGGAGGCGCGTCCATGGGCGCGGCATCGTCGAACAGCAGAAAGCCGCGCTCAAAACCGGACCCCTGCACCAAGTCCTCCCCGTCCAAGCTGCGGCCGTCGGTAAAAGCCGCCGTGTGGTAGCCCGCGGCGCGCAGCGTCTCGGCGAGGGTCGCGGCGGGTTTGCCGTCCGGCCCGGGCGCTTTGCCCTCAAAATACCCGTGCCGCAGGGGATTAACTCCGGTCAGCAATGACATGCAGGCCGCACGCGTTTCGGGCGCTGGGGTATAGGCCTGGTCAAAAACAGACAGGAACGCCGCCCGCGCCTGCAAAGCCGGGGTGGTCTCGCGGCTGTAGCCGTAAAGGCTCATGTTCTCCGCGCGCAGACCGTCCAGCGCGACCATCAGCACCGGCCGCTTCTTTGCGGTGCCGGGCCGGTCAATAGACCACGGCCCGGACACGGCCAACCGCCGCTCCGTGGCCGTCACGGGGCGCAACCCGGCCTTGGCCAGCCACGCCTGTCCCGGCCGGGCGCTCCACAACACATCAACCGCATCATACCTTTCGGGGAGCTGGTCGGCGGGGACGCGAAACTCGGTCCATTGGCCGTCGGCAAACGCAACCTGCCCCTCAACGGTGGCCGTACGGGCGCCGCTGAATGCCAGCGTAACGAAGGCCGTCTCCAGCCGGGCCGCATCATCGTCCGGCTGCGACAGGTACAGCAGCAGGTCTCCGCTTCCATGGGGGTCCGCCAGCGGCAGGTGCGCGGCCTGTCCCTCGCGCAACTCCCGCGCCTGGGCCCATGACGTTCCCGCGCGAACCGCCGTCTCGGTTCCTGCGGGGACCGTCGTGTTGCGCAGCGACGCCACAGCAAGCTGCTGCTGCGCCGCAAAAGCCCCCAGAAACGCCGCAGCAGCAGCGGCAAAGTAACCCAAAGCGGGCACGGGCGAGGCGGGCCGGGATTGCAGCGCGCCGAAAAAAACCACCAATTTCAGAAAGACGTGCGGCACGGCAAAGGCGGCGAAATACACGAATGGCTCGTATTTCTGAAGCGCGGCCACGGGCCACGGCACGGAGATTCCCAACAGATAGGGCAGCATCACCAGCGCCGCCGCCTGGGCCGCCATGTCGCAGACCAGCGGCAGCGGCGACCGCGTGGGTTTGATCAGGCGCACCGCGGCCATATAGGCCAGTTCCAGACCGGCATAGGCCAGTGCCACCGTCGCCACAGTCAACAGGCCGGAATGAAACCCGGAGACCAGCCCGGCGGAGGCAAGCATGCGCCGGGCCCACACACCGACCAGTCCGCCGGCGAGACCCAGGCTTACCAAGTAGAATGGAACTGTCACGGGAGCGTCCCCAAGAAGGCGGCCGATTCCGCCAAGGCGTTAAGGATACGCATTGCCGCCGGTGACCGCAAGAGAATCCCCCCAGAGAAAAGTGTGGGGCCGGCTCCCAAGAGCCGACCCCGCAAAATACAGGGTTGATTTGGCTGTCGCTCCGCCGCTACTTGGAGGGTGCCGGGGCGGGAGCGGCAGGCTTGGTGCACTTGCCGTCCTTGCAGCAGGGGCACTTGCAGTCTTTGCAGGTGCACTTCTCGCCGCCCTTGCAGGGGCACTTCTCGCAGGCGGCCTTGTCGCACGATGCAGCCTTGTCGCACGACGCGGACTTTTCGCAGGCCGCCGCCTTGCTGCAGCACCCCGCCTTTGCCTTGTCACAACAGCCCGCCGCGTGGGCCGGCATGGCGGCAAGCACGCCAAAGGACAGGACAAATGCGAACAGAACCGTCAACAACAACGTCTTCTTCATGATCTTTTCCTTTCGTGTCAGTCACACGTTTCAAAATCGATAGTTTCCGGGCCAACGTCGGGCTACGGGCAAACTGTGCACGTCCCGCCGTTGGGCCCCCATGATAACCGTTGACACATCAGCAGCGCCAGACGCAGCCCAGCACATGGTCTGCGGCGGGTTTGCCCCATGCCGCGTTTGCGGTCAAGTCAACGAACATGCAGGCGTCTGCCGGGAGGGCCGACGCGGACACGGCATGTACGGAAGTGCGGGGCGGATTAATCCGTTCCCGGGAGGAGTCCGGCGGAAACGCCGGAGGGAGTTCCGAAGAAGTGCGGCTGCAAGTGCAATTCACGGCGCCGACGGAAGTGATGCCGGGGGCGGCAATGGCACGACAATGGGCACAACAGGAACACTGGCTTTGCATGACCGACGGTTCAAGATCCCCGTCCGGAATGCCACACGCATAGCCGCAGGTAAAAGAAGGGCCGCATAGGCCCACTGCCACCAGCAGCACAACGTTCAACATCCCCTTTGGGTTAAACGCAAATTTCATAATCGTTACTTCCGGTGCATGCCATTATTGGTGAATGTTCTCATTAACACCGAACTAACGCCCTGTATTCGCTGGACAGTTGACAGTCAGCCCATGCTGTTTGAACGGCCACAGGAAGTTCTGCGCCGCCCAGAGAAGTCTAGAGCAGCGCTTTGAGGTGCTCGATGCTGGCCTTGGCCTGGGCAACCGTGCCGCATTCGACCGAAAGCACAAGGTCGCGCGGGGCGGACCTGCAAATGTCCAGCACCCGTTTCCAGTCAATGACACCCTCGCCACAGGCGCAGCCCACCGGCGTGCCGGTCACTTTTCCGCGCTCGGCGTCGGACTGCTGGAACGAAATGTCCTTGGCATGCACGTGGACCAGTCGGTCCTTCACGCGCTCCAGCCAGAGATAGGGGTCCTGTCCGCCGAGAAAACTGTTGCCCGTGTCAAAGTTTATGCCCACCGCCGGGCTGCCGGGCAGCGCCTGGATGCGGTCAAGCCCGTCCGGCATCTTGCTGTACTGCTGGTGCGGCTCAATGCCGATGAGAATGCCCCGCGGCTCCGCCGCCTTCGCGGCCTCGACCAGGGTGTACCGCATCAGAACGTGGTCTTCCTCCTCCGTGGTCCACGCGGGCTTGGGCCCCTCGTCGGTGTTGACGACCGGCGCGCCCGCCTCCGCCGCAAAGCGCACCGCCTGCTTGAGGTATTCAACGCCAATCTCCGGCTTGCACAGCGGTGTGTGCGCCGACAGGCCGGACATCCTCACGCCCGCCTTCTCGCAGGCGCGGCGCAGCCGCAGCGGGTCGTCCAGCATGGAAACGCTGTGAAAATAGCCCGCCTCACTGAGCAGTTCCCGGCCCCAATGCACCATCGGTTCCACGTACTCGTAGCCCAGTTCCGCCGCCTTGTCCACCCCCCACTCAAAACACTTGTCTTCGTGACGAACGAATTCAAGGTTGACACCAATGCCTATCTTGCCCATGACGCAATACTCCTGTTGGGTTATACTCGCTGTCCGCTATTATGCAGAAAAGAAATGGAGGGATCACCCGGATGTCCCTGTTGCGATCATAATGGAACACCGCACCGAACGGTGGGCCTCCCGCTTGAAAGTGTCCACAACTCTGCACTGCACTGCCACTGTGGCGAACGGATACCTGGACGAGGGGGGCGGCGCGTGACCGATTGGGGTCTTATCCGGCCAACGTCCTAGTGGACGGCAGGTAGAGGTCGGGCGAGAAGAACAAGTTGCGTCCGCCCCACATGGTCGCACATCTGCAACGCCTCGAGACCAATTGTGAAGGGAACGCCCACCAACGGCTATAATCACTGTGCAAGAATAAGTGGTTCCAATTCGGGCTAAACCGGCACGGGGTGTGGTGAACAGTTCCATGGAGCAGGTCGCCTCAGAGGATAATCTTAACTCGCCATCTTCTAAGAGACAGGGATATCCCTCTCATTTTCGCATTGTTGCGGCCGTAGCATTGACAACATGCCTGACCGTCTTCATTCTTGTCCTGGTCAGAACCGCGTGGCTGGACGAGGACAACTTCATCACTTTGCGCACCATAGACAACTTCCTGAACGGGTATGGTCTCCGATGGAACGTTGATGAACGCGTCCAGACGTACACCCATCCGCTGTGGATGCTGCTCTTGCTGGTGGTGATTTCCACAACAAGCGAATACTACTACACTGTAATTGCACTCTCCATGGTCATTTCTTCAGCGGCGGTGATTCTGCTGGTTGCACGCATAAGCCGCACCTATTGGCAATCCGCGCTTGCAATACTCGTCCTGCTGTCTTCCCGGGCGTTCATTGATTTCTCCTCCAGCGGACTGGAAAACCCGCTAAGCCACCTGCTTCTTGGCTGTTTTCTCTGGACGGCCTTGAGTGCGTTGAGGGGCAGGCCAAAACTGTTCCTGGTCTCTCTGTTTGCCTCTCTTTGCGCGCTCAACAGGCCTGACCTTGTGTTAATCGTGCTCCCGGCCGCGCTGTACACCGCGTTTGGTACAAAGACACGCTGGAGCATTCGCATTGCCCTGTCTGTTGCCGGCGCTCTTCCGTTGATTGCCTGGACGCTCTTTGCGCTGGTCTATTACGGTGCAGTGTTTCCAAACACAGCCTATGCGAAACTGGGGCACGGCATTGACCGGTTGTCTTTGCTTGAAAACAGCGTGCAGTACTCCAGCTACACCCTCGTTCAGGATCCCGTCACCCTCATAACGATTGCCGCAGCCCTGATACTGCCATGGTTCTCAAAGAACAACATCCTCAAGCTGTTGAGTCTGGGTCTGGCGGCTTATCTTGCCTACGTGTTCCTTATCGGTTCCGATTACATAGTGGGCCGTGCCTTCAGTGTCGTCTTCTTTGGGGCCGTCTGCCTGTTAAGCGCCGGCGTCGTCAGGACCACGCGTCCTTTCTGGCCGTCAATCGCCCTTATTGGAATATGCCTGAGCCTTCTACGGCCCAACCCGCCCATTCTTTCGGGCAAGGACTACGCCCTGCACGCAGGACCCGTTAAGGTGTCGGATTCTTGTTTTCTTCTTAACGTTCGGGCGATGCACTACGGTGGTACCGGTCTATTGAACTGGCCGCGCGGCAGGCAGTTTCCCGACCATCCCCTGGCAGTGGAGGGATTGAAGGCCCGTCTCTCGCCGCCCAAGACTCCCCCACTCAGGGGAGCGGTGGGCATGTACGGCTTCTGTGCCGGCCCCGGGGTTCACGTTGTGGATATCTACGCAATCACGGACCCGTTCTTGGCGCGATTGCCCGCAATACGGAAGTACCCCCCGCAAATAGGGCATTTTCAAAGGTCCTTGCCCTCCGGATACCTGGACTCGCTGACCCGTTCCGTAAACGTAATTGACGACCCGGCAGGCCATGAACTTTTCCGCGCAGTAAGGAACATCACCACGGCCCCCCTCTGGGGCAGGGACAGGTGGCGCGACATTCTGCTGCTGAATCTGGGTGTCTATCAATCACGATTGAAAAAAGAGCGCTATTCCCAGTCGCTGGAAGCATGCGCGCGCACTTGGACTGAGAGGGCGCATGCATTGGCCGCGGAAGACAGAATCGAAGAGGCCAAGGCCGTGTACCGCGATCTCCTGGAATTCTTGCCCTACGAGCCCGCATGCGAGTGTCTTTCGGATTTGTACGTTGACGAGGGCAACCTCGACGGTCTGGTTCAGGAGTGGGAGAGCGCCGCCATCGCACAGCCCGGACGCCATCTTCCTTATCTCTACCTTGGCCTTGCTTACGAGCGGCAGGGGCGCCTGGGCGATGCGCTGGCGGCTTACGAGTGTGCTCCAGAACCAAACGGTGACGCCTATCGCTTCTTGGAAGCGTTGGCGCGGGCGCTTGCGAAGATGGCGGCCGCAAGTGAGGCATCCAACGATATTGACGCCGCCATTATCCTGCTCGAGCGCGCGGAAAGTTTGAACCCCAATCGGGACGACTGCGCTGTGTCCTTCAAGTTGCTCCTGCTGCGCGGCGCGCATAGTGACCCCGAGACTGCAAAGGATTATTATCGGGCAGCCATCGCAATCCTGCCCGACAATTATGCGGCCTTTGAGGCATTGTCCGAATGTTATGTGCGCGCGGGCGATCTTCAAGGAATGGTACGGGGATGGCAGTCTTACTCTGCTCAATATCCGGAGAACTATCTGGCCCATTTTTGCCTGGGCCTTGCCTTCGAGCGGCAGGGCCGTCTGGACGATGCGCTGTCGGCTTATAGGCGATCTCTTGAGTTGAAAACGGATGCCGACGGCACACAAGAGGCAATCAAACGCGTTCTTGGAAAGCTCGCGCGCATCAATCAAATGTGAAGGAATCGCCCCCGTGACAGGCCCCGGCGTCCTGCACCCCCTTCACCTGTATACCATTCCGGCCGCTACAAATCTGTCCCCGTAATCCACCAAAGCCCCCCTCTTTTCGTCAGTTCCAACCGGGCCGTATCGGACCCGGCGATGCCTGACAGCGCGATGGGCATGACTGTGGCCCGGTTTCCGCGGACCGTCACGGTTGCGTCGTCAATGTTGATGCAGACGTCGTAGGGGGCGTTCTCTTTCATGTACTCGGCCAGCACCCTTTCAACGCCGGCCTTGTTCTTTTCTTTATGGTTATAGTCGTCCGCGTACAACCGCATCATGGCCTGCACGTCCTGGGCCTTGCATGCCGTCTTCCATTGGCGGAGCATGTCTCTGATCTGGCGTCCGTCCGCCGAAGCGGCATGAAGCGTGGCGCATCCCGCCCCCGCAAGAACGACGGCGACCGCGACTATGCAGCTGCCTGAGACAAGGAGTTTCCCGCGGCCCATGTCTATCCTTCCAATATTGATCGCCCCCCGCGCCAGCGGGCGCGAGGGGCTGCAAATCTTCTGTACTGTTCCAGCCTGTCCTTAGCGCGGCAGCACCGCCAATCCGGCATATCCCAGCGGCGCATAGGCGTTGACGCTGTCGAAATGAATGGCAAGCGGTGAACCCATCACCGGCGTCACGTCAATCATCGCGGGCGTGTCCCCGGTGAAGTCATAGCGCGCAATCGCCTGCCCGCCCACCGTCAGGTACACCATGCCGTCCAGCGCCTCCGTGATGTCCAGCCAGCCATCCGTGACCGCCAGCGTCGGACCCTGGCTGAGCGCGCCGTCGGCGCCGATGCGAATCACGCCCACGCCGTACTTGTCCGTGTCCCAATAGCTGTAGTAGGCACCCGCGCCCCGCGCCTTGAACGTGTACGCGTTGGCCGGCGCGTCCATCGTGGCAAGGAAGGTGACCAGGCCGTTCCCGCCGTCCCAGGACAGCGTGTTGAGCGTGCTCTTGAGATCGGAAGAGCGTCGTGTAGGGAAAGAGTGTAGATCTCGGTGGTCG
>CALDSM010000725.1 GCA_937923585.1 uncultured bacterium | reverse complement strand
GTCCTCGAAGATCGCCAGGGGCATGGGCATTCCGGGGAACAGCACCGTGTTCAGTGGCATCAGGGGCAGTTGCACGCCTACTCCTCCCGCGCCTGTCAGGCCGCCTCGGCTCACGAGCGTCCGGCATTGGGTCCTTCGGCATGGCGGCCACCGATCCCTGCTTGGCCGGGAGCCTGTACCGAGGTCCTGCTGCGGAGCGCCGTTCACGGGGGCCCGGCGCACTCGTCCGAAGCCGTTGGCGGCTGCCGTCGACATCGCTGGCGCTGACGACGCCAACCATCGGCCCGCCGCGTTACCTCCGGCGACGCTTGCCGCAGACGGCGCGCCGGTCGCGCTGATGGGCTGCGTGCTGGACCTGGCCAAGGCGGACGCGCCAGGACGTCTGGCGCGCATGGCTGCGCTGGGCATGAACTTCGCCGTGCTGCCGCTGGACGGCGTCGAGGCGGTCACCGACGCACCGTTTGATGCGGCCGTCATTCGCGGCGTCCTCGACCCGGTGCTCAACACGGCGGCGGAAAAGGGCGTGTCCGTGGTGGTGCAACTGTCCCAGGACGCGCTGGGGCATGCCGTTCAGGCGCAGGCGCCCGACATTTTGGCGCCCGGTTTCGTGACCCTGTCCCACCCGGCGCTGCTCGCTGCGCTGAAGCGGCACGTGCAGGCCGTGGGTGAGGCGGTGGCCGGCCGCGAGACGGTCATGGGCGTGAGCGTGGCCGAGTCACCGGCGTTCAAGTTTGACGGGGACGCCGTGCGGGAGCAGTTCATCAAGCGGGTGCAAGAACAGTATCCCGACCGGCAGAATCTGAACCGGATCTGGCATGCCAAACTGGCGGACTACGAGGAGATCACCATCTGGGGCGACAATTCCAAGCACGCCTACCAGAACCAGCGCTCCTACCAGTTTGACTGGCAGAGTTTTCACACCCAGCTTATTGACGAGGCCCTTTCCGATTTGAGGGCTGCGGCGGGCGCCGCCTGTCCCGGCCTTTCGATCATGATTACCCTGCCCGACACGGCTTTTGAGAAGGGGGAGGCCAAGTACGCTCCGGACCGCGAACTGGTCGGGCGCCTCATGGACGTCAACGGATGCTCCGTATCCGCGGGCTCCGCCGCCAAGCTTCCCTACGCGATTGACTATCCCCGGGCGATTATTGACTACTCCCTGCAGAGTTCCTATGCCCCGCGGAAGCCCGTGCTGGATCTCAATGCGGCCGTCAACCCCGGCGAGAACTTGGATCCACGGCGCTGCTACGGCGTGGTGCGGACCCTGCTCTGGGAGGCGCTCATTTCCGGCGCTTCCGGACTGGCCGTGTCGGCCGATTCACCGGTTTACGGGCGGCCCGAGGCCATGGAGGCGCTTGCCGTGACCGCGCTGGACGCGCGCCGCCTTGCCGGAATCATCCGCGCGTTTGTCGAGGCGCCGCCCGACGTGCAGGTGCTCTTCAGCCAGTCCTCCAAGGTCATGGACAACGGCGATCCCCACCTGCAGTCCGCGCTGTATGCGTTCGAAGGCAGCACTTTCGCGGGTTACAACGTGCGCTTCATCACCGAGCGCGACATCGCCGACGGCGGGCTGGACCGGGCCAAGGTGCTGGTCATGCCCGAGACTCCCGCGACCACCGACGCCGCCTTCAAGAAGATGGACGAATTTGTCGCGAAGGGCGGTGCCGTGACCCGGGTCGGCAACCCCATCCCCTACAACGAGCGCGGCACGTCGCGCGCCGACGTCATCCGCACCACCGGCAACACCGTGTTCGTGAAGGGCATGAACCTGCCCACCGAGTATCTGCACGCCATGGACACCTCGATCGTCCGGACCGCCCTTTCGTCGATCCCGCGGCCGGTGAACGAATCCGGATATCCGCTGGAAGGCGTTCACACCCGCCACGTGGCTGTGGACGGCGTGGACTACCTGTACATCGTGAATCTGCGTCCGGACCCGGTCCCATGCCAGTTGGCAGGCGGCACCCTTTCCGGGCGGGATCTGGTGCAGGGCTGCGACATTGCCTTCCCGCGCACGCTTCAACCGCTTGAGCCGATGCTGCTGCGGCTGGACGGTGCCGCGGCAAGGTGACGCGTTCAATGACTTGACACGAGCCCAGCAAAATTACGCAGCAGGGCATGCAAAATGAAGGCGGCTGCCCCGAATGGCGCTGACTTAAGGTTGATATCCGTTCAAGCGATTGGCTTTCGTGCCGCAGGCGTCTCGCCTGCCTCGTGGATTTGATCGCAGCCCGTCGGCAGGCAAGACAAGGCAGGCAGGGACGCCTGCGGCACGAAAGCCGCCCGATGTCTCATATTCCAGCTCAAGTCAGTGCCACCCGCGACTGCTCCGTCCAAAGTCCGTTTCAGATTTCGTTTGTCGGGCGGCAGTAGACTGTTAACCCCCACTGCGGCAAATCAGAACGAGCTCTTGCTGAACGGAACGACCACGACCGTTTGCCCGTTGTCTGCGTAGAGGTTGCACATGTCCTGACCGGAAAAACCGTGGAGGAGAATCAGGTACAACCTCTCTTCCGGTGCCTCGCTTTCGATGACGGCCAGCAATTCTCCGCGCTGGAATGCTCCCGATGAAACCATCAGCCCGATGGTGCTTTCAGGCGAGCCTCCCCATGCCTGGCCTGCGGGCTCCACGAACACGGCATTCTTTCCCGCAAGAGAACCCCAGTCCGTCCAGGTGCAGGTGCCGCCGCACCCCAGGGCGTCGCCGCTGCAGTGCACGTTGGGATGGCCTGGAAGATAGAAGGAGAGGCCGCCCGCCAGTGCAGCGTTGGAGGCAAGTACAAAAGGCGCGCCCGCCCCAGTCATGTCGCACTTGGTTTGGAGCGTTTCAGCCGCCTTCTGCGATGTAAAGGGAGGCGGGGGGAGGAGCGCGAACGCAACGGTCAGAGCCACCCCGCAGGCAGCGGCAATTCCCACCAGGACATTCATGGTCCTCGGGCGGCGGCTTTCCGAAATCATCCAGGCTGCGGCCGGAGCGGCCGCCCAATAGGCGCAATTGACCCAGTGGGCCGTCACATGGCGGGCGTGCGACATCACGAGAAAGAACCCGAACAGAACCAGGAAGCCGACCAGGGGCAGTCCAGCATTGGGATTTTTGACGCATTTGACCGCCAGAAAAACCATGGAACCCAGGTAGAGCACAAAGGTGACCGGCGACACAAAAAGCATTTGCTCGAAGAGGAAGCGGGGGATGGTTGTCCGTCCTTCGCCCAGTTTCAGTTCCAGCCCCCCCACATCGGTGTTCAGGTCCGCCAATGTCAGCCAGTTGTTGTTGTACTGCCAGTAGATCGGCCCGAGTATGCACGCGAGGGAACACAGGAACGCCACGTACGGCCCCCATTCCTTAAGGTAGTTGCGGTGGAACAGAATGGTCGTCAGCGCCAGCACCACCGCGAGGAAGAAGAACGAGTAGCGCGTGAGCAGCCCCAGGCCCAGCAACAGTCCCGTCACAGCCCACATCCGGCGCTCCCCCTGAAAGGCGCGGTGGGCCGTGTACAGGGTGGCCGCCCAAATCAGGTAGGCCGGCTTGTGGGTATCCATGATTACGGGGGGTATGCTGAATTCCGGCATGGATATCAGCAGGATTACCGCCAGCAGGGCCGCACGTTCCGTGCCCGTGATGCGTTTGGTCAGCGCATAGACCGGCAGCAGGGCCGCAGCACACAGGAGGATGCCCCCCGTGCGCAACGCGCTGGTCGTGTTGCCGAGGATGACGGTCATTGCGCGGTTGATGAGGGCGATTGCCGGCGGTTTGCTGTAATAGCAGAGCTGGAGGTGCCGCGCCCAGTACCAGTACTTGCCCTCGTCGTGTTCCAGTTCAAAATGCACCCGGTCGGTGTAATAGAGCAGCATGAGAGCGACGACGACCCACGCGGTGAGCAGCAGGGCCAGGATGCTCCGTTCACGGGGCTGTTCGCGCAGCAGCGCGACCGGGCGCGCTGCGCCGGCGGAGACGCGGTCGCGCCAAAGGAAACAAACGCCCAGGAAGGAAGCCGCGCCGATGCCCCATCCGACACACGTGGCACCCGGCCGGCACCAGCCGCAGTAGGCGGGTGCCAACAGGACGCAGGCGTTCAGCGGCAGCATGCACCAAAGCGTCCAGCGCCGTATTCCGGCAAACCCGAACAGCAGAATGGCGGCCATGCATGCCGCGTACGGAATCGGACGCAGGGGTTCAAGGGGAATCGGGGCTCCCGAGGCGGGCAGGCGCCACAGGTTGTTTATGAAGGCGCGTTGGGCATCGGACACATAAGGGGGCGGCGCCTGCACCAGGAGTCCCGCCGCCGCCGCTGCGATGGCGGCGATGAGCATGCAGCAGAGAATGCGCAGAATCTGGGTGCGAAGCGGTTCCGCCCCCACGTACAACAATGCTGCGAGAATCACGAGGGAAGGCACCAGCAGATACTGGGCCGAGAAGAACGGCAGCAAGGCGTCCAGAAAGGGGTTGGCCAGGGATGTGTTGACAAATTGAAACACTGCACCGTCCATCCATTCGAGCAAGATGTGCAAATAGACTTCCGCAAAAAGCTCTTTGCAGGAGGGGCCATCGTTTGCTCAGGTCTTGGTGATTTGCGAGTACCCAAGAACATAAGGGAACTAAACGACGACCTGCACAATGATGACGGGTATTTGTAAGAAATTCAAGAACACTTGGATGTTGATGTATTTCGGGCAGTGGTTGGGCAGTGGTTGAGGTCATGGCGCGGCGCGTGACACAGGAGGGACTTGCCGCCCGCCTTGGCACAGCACCGCATGAGCGCGCCGGGGAAAGGCGGGGTTACCGCAAAGGGTGCAAGAGCCGGAAAGTCAGGACGCGGCTGGGAGAATTGGAGGTCGAAGTAGCTCAAGCACGGGGCGTGGAGCCTTATTCCCCGGTGTTTTTCGTCAACTGGGAACGCAGCGAGCGGGCGCTTTTGACGACCTGCGCAGGGATGTATTTCATGGGGGTGTTCATGCGCAAGGTGGATCGCGTAAAGGTCGTCGCAGACCGCGCTTCCGGTGACGGGTTCTTCCGGGGATGTCCGTCTTTCCAAGCACGCCCAAACGATGGGTCTGTTTTACGATGCAGAGCGTCATCAGGGCGGGTCAAGGAGCGTCGGCGGGGCCATTCGACCGATTCGCTGGTTTGCGCGCGGCCCAGGGCCATGGAGGCGCTTGCCGTGACGGCGCCGGACGCGCGCCGCCTTCAAGAAGATGGACGAATTTGTCGCGAAGGGCGGTGCCGTGACCCGGGTCGGCAACCCCATCCCCTACAACGAGCGCGGCACGTCGCGCGCCGACGTCATCCGCACCACCGGCAACACCGTGTTCGTGAAGGGCATGAACCTGCCCACCGAGTATCTGCACGCCATGGACACCTCGATCGTCCGGACCGCCCTTTCGTCGATCCCGCGGCCGGTGAACGAATCCGGATATCCGCTGGAAGGCGTTCACACCCGCCACGTGGCTGTGGACGGCGTGGACTACCTGTACATCGTGAATCTGTGTCCGGACCCGGTCCCGTGCCAGTTGGCAGGCGGCACCCTTTCCGGGCGGGATCCGGTGCAGGGCTGCGACATTGCCTTCCCGCGCACGCTTCAACCGCTTGAGAATGTGGTCTTCAGGAACCAGATCCCGCAGCGGGCGCGCTACAAAGAGATCCTCCTGCCACCGGTCCTTGTCACCCAGCATCGCGTGTCCTCCAATTGCAATGCTATTATATCACAAGTCACACACATGCAAGGTTTTTCAACAGGCCCACTGTTCCCATTTAAAGCCCGTCACCCTATTGCCCGTGCCGGGCGTTGATGATATACTATTGACAATCGGCGGGGTGCCGATCTGCGCAGTAACGGAAGATGGCCAGCCCATTATGACCATGCCCAAATTTGCCCAAACCCTGGGAGTTGCGGTGACAGCGCTGATGGCGCTGGGGGGAACCGCGTTTGCGGCGCCCAAGACCGGGGCGGACAGCGGGAAGATGCTCGTGGCGGAGGCTGTCAAGGCCGCAACACCCGTGGCTGCGTCACGGCCGCAACTGGCCGAAAGACCCAAAGCGCGCACGCTGCACCAGTTCCGTGACAAATCGGGCACCATGACCTTCACGAACCGCCCGGACAAATACAAGTCGCGCAATGACTTCGTCGAGGTGTCCATCCGCTACGAACGCATTCCGCTGCCAGCCAAATACACGCCCCCACCCAAACGGTTTGCGCCGTCGGTGGTGCCGCGCACCATTGAGGACGGAACCCTGAAGGATATCGTGAAACGGTATTCCACCATCTACGGCTTGGACGAGTCACTCGTGTACGCGGTGATCCATGCCGAAAGCGCGTTTGATCCCGATGCGGTCTCCCCGGCGGGCGCACGGGGTCTGATGCAGCTCATGCCCGGCACGGCGCTCGAAATGGGTGTCACGGACATCTTTGACCCGCTGCAGAACGTGGCCGGCGGCACGCAGTACCTGTCCAAGATGATGGACCTTTTCCGGGACGTGGAACTCGCGGTGGCGGCGTACAACGCCGGCCCCGAAAACGTCAAGAAATACGGCGGCATTCCGCCTTTTGACGAGACGCAAAACTACGTCAAGATTGTGACCGCCTACGAGAAGGCCTACCGCAAGGACGGCTTTGTGCCCAACGTGCGGATGGCCAACTCCCAGAAGTACAAGTTCCACCACGCGCTGGGCAAATCCCCGGCCAAGGGCTCGTTCACGATCTGTTTCCACAGCGGCCTCACGCAGCCCGCCGACCGTGTGGTGGACAAGGAGCCCTACTGGTTCATCGAATACGCCAACCGTTCCTACCCGGTCCGCAAGGACTTGGTGAAGTCCATCGAAAAGGCGGCCTGACGCGCCCGGGGAGGGGGAACCTGTGAGTGCGCTGTTCCTTCCCGAATTTGACGGGCGCTTGCCGGATGACCTTCCGAAAGACACCCTGGCGCGCGTGGCCGAGGCCGTCCGCAGCGGGACATTCCAGTCCGGCCCCGCAATGCGCGCGCAATACGAACTGATCTCTGAGGAACCCGACCGCGTCCGTTTTCGCGCCCGAACGCTCCTGACGGCGATTGGCATCGGCCTGAACGATGTTACTCTCGAACGCCGGGCGGACGGATCAGTCCTCTACTTCGTCAGCTTCCGCCGTTGGTTCTATTACTGCCTGTTCATCACCCTGGCGGCCCTTGCCGTACCCGCGGGCATGCTCATCGGACGATTGCTCGGACCGGGCCTGGGCCTGCGGCCCGCCTTTGGCGGCGGCGGACCGGCCGTCACAGGCCTGCTCGCCGCCGTTCTTGTGCTGGGCCCGTTCTGGCCCTTCGTCCTCACCGCCCTGCACAAGCCCGTCGCCCGCGGTTTTTTGGAACAGCGCCTGCGCGCCGCCTGCGCCGGACACGGTACCGCGGGCGAGGACGGCTCGAAAAGGGTGTGCGGCGGGGCCGTCGGCCCGCACTGACGCCGCGGCATGTTCCGGTCTGTGTTTGTCCGTGCCGTCGGTGTTCGTCCGTGTCCCCGGCCGCCAATTCACGGCACGGGCACATTTCCCTCATGCGACGCGCGAAAGAGGTTCTGAAACACCGCCGCATCGAGCGTCCCGGGCTGGTTCCGAAAACGGTACGGGTCTTGGGCGATGTCCGCCGCGTAGGCGTCCACCACACCCTCGGGCACGCCATGGTCGCGCGCGGCGGGGGATATGCCCACGTCGCGAAACAGGCCGTGAATCCCCCCCGCCACAGCCCGCGCCACCGCATCCGCATCATCAGGGTCAACGGGACAGCCCAGCGCCCCACAGGTCCGTGCGACCTGTTCCGGCATTTGCCGCGCATTGAAGGCAAACACCGGTGCAAGCAGCAGGCCGTTGGCCAGGCCGTGGGCAATGCCGTGGCGCAGCGTGTAGTAGTAGCCCATGCCGTGCACCACCGTGGTGCCGGTCTGCGCGATGACCATGCCCGACAGCATGGCGGCATGCAGCATCGCGCCGCGCGCCTCCAGGTTGTCCGGATGGTCCGCCGCCACGGGTAACCAGCGCCGCACCAGCCGCACGGTCTCCAGTGCGAGCGGGTCGCCGAGCGGGCAGGACTGGCGCGAGACCATGCCCTCCATCGCCTGGCTGAGTGCATCCAGCCCCGTGGCAATGGTGACGCTGCGCGGCATGGAAACGGAGAGTTCCGGGTCGAGCAGC
>CALDSM010000724.1 GCA_937923585.1 uncultured bacterium | reverse complement strand
GAGATCTGATCGTGACTGGAGTTCAGACGTGTGCTCTTCCGATCTAAATGCGGGCCTCCACGGGAAGGTCCCGCGCGGGTGACACCGAGAGGACCAGCCGCATGGGTGCGTGCATCTCGACAACCAGGGTGTCCGGGGCGGCAGACTCGGGAATATCCAGGGTGAGTGGGGGCGCGGCCAGTGCTTTGTCAATCAGCCTGGCACTGGAAGACAGCAGTAGATAACCCTCCCGCCATGCCTGATGGGTTTGGCGACCGGGAAGGGCTTTACCCGAAAAAAGAAAGGACGCGGCGCGGGCGACCAGTCCGGGACGTGTGCAGAGTATCCAATCGCGGCCGTTGGCTGCGGCCGCAGCCGACGGGCCAAGCCAGGTGCGCCAGCGGGCCGGTGTCGGCCGAATGCCGGTCAGCTGCCGCAGGGACAGTTCCAGGCTGTGCAGCGCATAGGCCGCCTCATCGGCCAGGCTGCCGGCGAGAGGTGTTCGGGCGAGGTGCAGCCAGGACAGGGGCAGGTCGGCGCTGTAGACATATACCGACATGTCCGCGGGAAGGAAACCGGGGTGCACAGCGGTCTTGAGTTGGCGGTCGGCGAAACCTGCCGCGGTAAGGACAAAGGCGGCAAGGAGCAGGCCCGGCCACGCCGCTTTGCGCAGGAAAATACGCGGGGGGTTAGCGTCTGAACTCGTCATCGAGAATGGCCGCAATAAAGCGTTCGATGGAGACGGGGAAGTAGCGGCTTTCGGGGGTGATGATGATGCCCGTGGTGATGTCTTCCCGGCGTTCCAGGTCGTCCAGATTCCTGCTGAGAAGCTCGTCAACGGTGTCATCGGAATGCCGGACCGCGATGTGCTCGGAGGTGCATTCCACGGGGTGGTCCCTGAATCCAAGGAATCCGAAGATCCGGCCTGAAATGGCCGCATCAACGTTGTCCTCGCCGAAGATTTCGCCGTAACTGGGGGAATAGTGGGCCGGACGGATGACAAAGCGCGGCGACACCTGGACCCGGCCCTTCACCTCGGTGGCACCGGCGCCGCCCTTGAGGGCATTGCCCAAACACACGTAGGGCAGCTCGTGGTAGCCGCTGACGATGCCGTAGGTGGGGCGGCGGACGATCACCGTGCGCTCGTAGATGTCGCGCATCTTGTCTGGGTTCGGGGGCATGATTCCAGTACGGCTCCTTCTGGCAAAAGTGTACCGGGACGTGTTGCGCGCGCGCAAGCCGGGCGGGGGAGAATTGACAATGGACCATGTACAATGGACAATGGTGAGGCGGGATGGATTTTACAAGGAAAGCGACATCATGAGTCAACTGACCGGAGCACAGCGGAAGTTTCTGCGCGGCATGGCGAACCGTCTTGAAGCGCTCATCATTGTGGGCAAACAGGGGGCAAGTGACAGCCTGATTCGCGCCACGGACGCCGAGTTGACGGCGCACGAACTGATCAAGGTGCGGTTCAACGAGTTCAAGGAGGAGAAGGACGCGCTTTCGGAGAAGATTGCTGAGGCCACGGGCGCGGAAATCGTCGGGCGCATCGGCCATGTCGTGATGCTCTACCGCCAGCACCCCGAACCGGAAAAACAGACCATCACACTGCCCTGAGCCGCAAGAAAATGGTGACTGCCCGGGCGAAAGCCGCGAAGAAGGGGACAGCCACGCCTTTCAATCTGCCTATGGCGAGTTAGTCGCCGTTCTTCTGCCTTTTGCGGGGTTCGTGCGTCAGAATAGGACGCCATCAGGATGGCCCGCCGCACTAGAAGCGTTTGACTTCGGAGGGTTTGCCCTTCTTGTCCATGAAGTATATCTTGGAACCTGAGATGCGCAGTTCGATGTTGTATTCATTGCCGCCAAGGTTGGCATTGACGTGGATTCTGTCGTTCTGTACGCGCCAGTGGCCTTCCAGGTAATCCATGCCGGTCATTGCTTTCGCCATGGGGTGCGTGGCATAGGCAATGCCGCCTGCGGCGAGGGTGACCTTAACCTTGTACTGCTCCACCGGCACCTGCCACTCGGAGCCGACCAGGTTTCCCTCGTTCAAGAGGGGAGGCTGGTTGAGTTCGGGATAGATGTTCTTGGGGTCGCCCGCCCCCGGTTGGGCTGTGCCATTTGAGGCCGCGGGTGTGGAATAGGCCGGATTTTGCGCCCTCATCTTGCTTGCCACAATGGGAAAGGCCAGAAATGCCACCACCAGCACGACAAAACCGATAAGGATCTTGTTGCTATCCATCTAGTTCCCGTCTCCGGCTTCGGGACACAGTTCCGGGTGTTTTCCCTGCCAAACCTCTGTCAATAGTATAGCATGCCGGGCGCCGCTTGCCAATTGCGGTGCGTCGTTGTCACTTGTCAGCAAACAACGGGAAGGCGGACTTCATTCTGCGCTCATGCGCCGCGGGTAGATGTTGGAGAGGGTTTTGCGGGCCGCCGCGGCCATTTCGGGATAGGGGGTGTCGGTGATGTCCACTAGGCCGATGTTATAGTTCTCTCCGTCGTACCAGCGCCCCGTGGCCGGTTCATCCACGTATTGAAACCAGTGGCAACCGACGAAGAGCGGATGATCGGCCACACTTTCGAAATATCGGGAGAGGCATCGGGCGCGGTCTTCCTGGCTGGGGGTGCGCACCAGGCCTGGGTGGAACATACCCCGGTCGAGGGCTCCGAAGTGGAACTCTCCCACGATGGCGGGCCGGTCGAATCCTGTGGGACCAGTCCACTTGTCCTTCGGTATTTCGCGGTAGTACAGGTTGAAGGAAACTATGTCCGCCGTTTCGGCGCAGGCGCGGACCGCTTCATCGGGTGCCGATGCAAAGCGGCATCCCAGGTACAACTGATGGGGGGCGCAGCGGCGCAGTTCGTCGCGCAGGACGGAGAAATAGCGCAATGCGAACCGGTGGAGATAGTCCGACATGTCGGACTGATATGCCTGGACAGGTTTGGACGGAGCAGCGACGTCGTCCCATGCCGTGAAGGCGGTGCCCCAGGCACTGTTGAGTTTGTCCAGGCCCCCGTACTTCATCTGCAATTGTTCGATTAGTTTCATGCGGGCCGGCTGGCCGGGTTTGCTGCCGAGAACGCCCCCGTTGACCCCTTCCCAGGCAAGTTCGTTGTCCACAAAGTAGCCGATGCACAGCGGGTTGTCGGCGTGAGCCGCGGTCATGGCCTTGACGGCACGGGCGGCCTCCGCGGGGAAGGCAGGGTCGTAGACATCCATCATCTTGGCCCAGTATCCCCGGGCTGCCTCAATTTTGGGGACGTTTTGCAGTCCCGTCGAGGCGGTGAAGGGCAGGCCGGACGCTCTGGCGGCATCCTCTTGGCTCCAATTGGCGATGGTGTTGAAGCCCCAGCTTCTCAATCGGGGGCCGACGCTTTTTCGCCACAGCTCGGGCCAGTTCTCGCCGTATTTCCGAAACAGATTGGCCCGATAGAAGGAAAAAGTCCTGCCCTTTCCACCGATGGGATCGGCCATGCTGTGGGCACCTTCGGCATGGCCGTAGAACTGCCCGAGGGGGTCGTCATTGCCGGGTAGCCATTCAAACCAGTCCTGCCGCTTCTCGACGAAGGTTTGTTCCCAGGTGCCCACGCAGTCCACGCCGAAGGAGAGGAACAGGGTTCCGGCGGGCGTGACGAGCCACCACTTTTCATTGACTTTCTCGGTGCGGAACCAACCGGTTGCCTCGGACTTCGGGCCGTCGGCCCAGCCTTCGTAGGTGTCGCGGCCCGGCATGCTTTCAGATGCGGCGAGTTCCTTGGATTCTGTCGAGCCGCGCTGACGCAGGTCAGCCTCGTCCTTGATCTTGCCGGGCCAGTCGGCGTGGACATACTGCCCAAAGCGGTTGATGAAGGGCATGGGCACGCCCGATGTCGTCGCAGTATTCCAGCGGAAGAGCCAGGCACGCTCGATGATCAGAGTGTTCTCCTGCTGCGGCCGGGAGAGGAACACCTGAAATGCCGTGATACGGGACAGGTCGAGCGCGTCGCTTTCTCCGCGGGGCGGCATTTCAGGGATGCCGCGCATGCCCCAGAGCGGCTCGGGCGTACCGTCGTTGAACCGAAGCTGGAGGTCAGAATGCGCGTGCGGAGCGACAGCGCCCGAAGATGTGTTGCAGTTGCGCCATCCGTCGGCGCCATTGTTGTCCACGCGCATGGAGACGTCCACGGGGGTGTCACCGGGGTTGAACAGGCGGACCGAGACTCCCTGGAAACCGGTCCAATCCCAGCCTTCCGCGGGGGCCTGAAACGTGATATTTGGCCATTCGGCGTCGGAGAAATGCACTTCCAATCCTGGGACGCTCTGGCGCTTGGCGGGTTGGCCCGAGGAGTAATTGAAGACGGCAAAGTCCGGTGCGGGTGAATGGGCAAGGTCAAACAGGTCGCGGGTCGCGAAAAGTTTCTCCGCTCCTGTTTCGGCAAAGAGAGACAGTCCAACTGCAAGACACCAAGCCATCCCGGCCATGAGAGTATTCCTGTAATTCTTGGCGGCTATTGGCGTACGTTCCATGCCGCCGGACAGTGCTGCATTGTCACGGATAAGCGGGTTTGCATTCAATAGTGAGAAAAGTTCGGATGAAACTTGGGTGCCGATTGTGGTATAAATTAAGGTGGTTGGGGCAGAGATCGCTGGTGGCAGCAGAACGCTTACTGGGGTGAGCCTGTGGCGAAGATAGTATACATTGACTGGGACGAACGTCTGTGCGGACAGATCAGGGATTTCCTGGGGGGGGCGGGGCATGAATGCATGACGCTGACCCAGGGCGCGTCGGCTTGCGACTTGCTGCGGGAGACCGGGGCCAGTCTAGCCATCGCCGAGGTGATGATGCCTGATGTCTGCGGGTTTGAGGTGTGCCGCCGGGTGCGTGCGGACGTTCAGCTTTTCACAACCCCGGTCATGCTGGTGTCGCATATGGCGGCGGAGGAGGAGATTCAGCACGGACTGGCCCAGGGTGCCGATGACTATCTCATTAAGCCGTTTGACCCCAACCTGTTTCGTGCGCGGGTCACATCGCTGCTGTCAAATGCCGCGACGGTTGCCGAACCGGACCCGCTCACGGGGCTTGCCGGCCACAGGCTGGAAAAATACATAGTCCAGCAACGGATAAGCTCGCGGCGGCCCTTTGCCCTGGTCTGCCTCGAACTGGTGAATCTGGTGGAATTTGGACGGAAAGCCGGCACGGATGCGAGAAACAAGCTGTTGCAGCAGGGAGCGCGCATACTGACTGCCGGCGGCAGGTTTCTGGACGACGAGTCCTTCCGTCCAGCGCACATGGGGGCCGGGCATTTCATGTGCCTTGTTGAGCCGGAAGCGGCGGACCAATACTGCGAATGGCTCCATAAATCCTGGACGGAACAGCTCCCGAGGCTCTACTCGGCCATGGGGCTGCCTCTTCCGGCAGAGGGGGCGAGGGGTGCCCATGTTGTGCCGTCCGTGAATGCACTGGTCTACGGTACGGCCTGTTCAAGCCGGGCCGGCGGGTCTGTGCAGGAGTGTTTTGAAACCCTTGCGTCCATACGCGACCATGCGCGCCAGGCCGGCGGCGGCATCTATACGGATCGCCGGGCGCGCTGACCCGCATCCCCCGGACGGGTTTGTCCTTGACCGCCCGTCATCATCATTTTCAGCATCCAGAAGGAAATGGAGGCGCCATGGGAACCGGAATCCGCGTCACGCTGTGGAATGAAGGCATTCATGAGAAGGAACTGCCCAAGTGCAAGGCCCTCTATCCGGACGGGATGCACCGGGTCATCGGCGCATATCTGGAGGGAAAGCCCGGCATTGCCCGGGTGAACTATGCCGAGTTGGGCGACGCCGAGCAGGGGCTTTCCGAAGAGGCGCTGGCGAACACGG
>CALDSM010000723.1 GCA_937923585.1 uncultured bacterium | reverse complement strand
GACCACCGAGATCTACACTCTTTCCCTACACGACGCTCTTCCGATCTGTCCTGGCACACGGGGGACACGGAATGGTTGGGGTCTTCGGCGGTGGTGTCGAAAGGCTGGCTCCAAACGGGCTGTCCGCTGTCCGCATCAATCCCCACGACATGCCGCGCCGTGACGGTCACGACGAGTGTAAGTGCGCCCCGTTTAACCAGTATCGGCGAGCAGTAGGCCGACTGGTCCGTAAAACCCGCGCTGGTCCAGACGGTCTTGCCCGTGCGCTTGTCCAGCGCGACCAATGCGGCGTCCTTTCCGCCCGGCGTGCAGATGACGGTGTCCTTGTGGACAAGCGGCGCCCCGGCAAATCCGCAGCGGGGCGCCGCCCCGCCGAACGCCGCCGGAAGGTCGCGCGACCACTGGACGGTGCCGGTTTGCGCATCCAGACACAGCAGCATGCCCTTTCCGCTGAACTGATACAGGCGCGCCCCGTCCACCGTGGGGGCACTCCGCGTGCCGGGATAGGCCGGGTCGTCAAACTCGGCGCCGTAGCTCGTTTGCCACCGCCGTTTCCCGGCGCTGTCGAAGGCGGACAGCGCGCCTTCTTTCTTGTCGCCAACGATGCCGTTCACGTAGACCATTCCACCCGCAACCGCAGGCGAGGTGTAACCCAGACCGAGTCCTTCGGCCTGCCAAAGCAGTCTCGGTCCCTCCGCGGGCCATTCCTTGAGCAAACCCGTCTCGGGCGATTTGCCGTCGCGGTTCAGCCCGCGAAACTGGGGCCAGTCCTCCCCCCGCGCGCAGAAGGCTGCCGCCACGGCAAGAACCGTCCACACCGTCTTCCAGCAATTTCGCATGGTTTCCTTTCCGCCCTGTTCGGACGGTCGAAATGGTGACATCTTGCTGTGTGGATGTCAATGTCGCGTGAAGAATGCCGTGTTGCGTTTTCGCGAAAGCCTGTGATTTACTGGCCCCGAACCATGGCACATCCGAAACGAAAGACGGCACAAGAACTGTCCGACAGGGGGGCTCCCCTGCATGAACCGCGCGGGCAGCGCGGCGCCGTGGTGTGCGTCTGCGCGCTGCTCGCGCTGGCCTGCGTCGCCGTGTACGGCCAGACCCTTTGGTATGATTTCTCGAACTACGACGACCCCCAGTACGTCACGGAGAATCCCGCCGTGCGGAAGGGGCTGGACTGGGCCGGTGTTGTCTGGGCCTTCACCACCGACCGTGCCCTGTACATGCACCCCCTGACGTGGATGAGCCACATGGCCGACTGTGAACTCTACGGGCTGCACCCGTGGGGGCACCACCTGACCAACCTGCTCCTGCACACCGCCGATTCCATCCTCCTCTTTCTGGTCTTCCTGCGGATGACCCGACGCCTCTGGCCGAGCGCCCTGGTGGCCGCCCTGTTTGCCGTTCATCCCCTGCACGTGGAGTCGGTGGCCTGGATCGCCGAGCGCAAGGATGTGCTGAGCATGCTGTTCTGGGCGGCCGGTCTCGGCGCCTATGCCTGGCACAGGGAGCGGCCGGGTTTGGTCCGGTATCTGGCTGTGGCCTTCCTGTTTCTCATGGGGCTGCTGTCCAAGCCCATGGTGGTCACGCTGCCTTTCGTGCTGCTGCTGCTGGACTACTGGCCGCTGGGCCAGGTGGACCGCACCGCACCCCTTGGGGTCATGGCCCGGCGGATCGTCCGGCTGGCTGCGGAAAAGACTCCGCTCTTTCTGATGACGGCGGTGTTCAGCGCCGTGACGTACATCATGCAGGCGCGCGGCCACAACCTGGCCTCCGCGGAGAAGTACCCCCTTGCGGCGCGCTGCGCCAACGCCGTGGTGGTTTACGTGCTTTACCTGGTGAAGACCGTCTGGCTCGCGGGACTGGCGGCCTACTATCCGCATCCCGTCACACGCCCGGGGTGGCAGGTGGCCGGAGCGGCGGTGGTGCTGGTTGCGGTCACGCTGCTCTGCCTGCGCGAAGCTCGGCGGCGTCCCTATCTGATCGTCGGCTGGCTCTGGTATCTGGGCACCCTCGTGCCCGTCATCGAACTGGTGCAGGCGGGCTCCTTCTCGCACGCGGACCGCTACACCTACATCCCCCTCATCGGCATCTTTGTCATGATCGCCTGGGGCATGGCCGACCTGGCCGCGGCGCGGCGTGTGCCGCCGCGCGTGCTGGCGTCGGTGTCCGTTGCCGTCCTGGCGGCGCTGACGGTCTGCGCGGGCGTTCAGGCCACGTCCTGGCGCAACGGCGAGACCCTCTGGCGCCACGCCATCGAATCGGGACACCCGAGCGCCTCCGCCTACAGCAACCTGGGTGCCATTGCCATGGGGAAGGAACACTACGACGAAGCAAGGGCCAGCTTGGCAAAGGCGCTGGAACTGGACCCGGGCCATGTGGACACCCTGAACAACCTTTGCGCGCTCAACATCAAACAGCGGCGCTATGACGAGGCAAAAGCCTGCCTCGCCGAGATCCTGGAACGCCATCCAAACCAGGCGGACGCGCTCGCCAACCTGGGCAAAATTGACATGGACGAGGGGCGCTACGACGACGCAAAAACGCATCTGTCCCAGGCGCTGGCCGAAAAGCCCGACCAGGTGGAGGCGCTCAACAACATGGGCGTGCTCGCGATCCGGCAGGGCCGCCATGACGAGGCAAGAACCTGCCTGGCCAAGGCGCTCGAACTAAGACCGAAACAGGCGGACGCGCTCAACAATCTGGGCATGATGGAACTGGCCGAGGGAAGGCAGGACGACGCCAAAGCGCACTTGACCGAGGCGCTGGCCCTGCAACCGAACCACGTCGGCGCCCTGTGCAACATGGGCCTGCTCGCCATGAACGAGGGGCGCGACGGCGATGCCGAGGCACGCCTGAAGAAGGCCGCCGGTCTGGACCCGAAATGCGCCGACGCCTTCAGCAAACTGGGCGCGCTCGCCGCAAGACAGGGACGCCACGGCGAGGCCCGGCAGCAGCTCATGAAAGCGCTTGAACTGGACCCGCAGAACACGGAAGCCAGGAACAGCCTTGCCTGGCTGCTGGCCACCTGCAAAGACGCGCAATTCCGGGACGGCAAAAAGGCGCTGGAATACGCGCTCAAGGCGGCGGAACAGCCCGAGCCCGCCTGGTACTGCCTCGACACGCTCGCGGCGGCCTATGCGGCGGACGGGCAGTTTGGCCCGGCGGCGGAAACGCAGGAGAAGGCGATAACGGCGTTGAAACAGGCGCCGGGGGGCACCCCGTCCGATAAACAGAAGAACCTGTCCGACATGGAAAAGCGCCTGGACATGTACAAGAAGAACCTGCCGTTCGTTGGAGAATAGCCCCTGATAAACGGCCATTCAACCCTGCCGAGCGCGGAAACCGCCGCACCCGAAACCCATTGAGAAAAAGGACTTACCTTCTTCGCTCCGCATTGTAATCCTGCACCTTCTGTGCTAAACTTAAGATGTCCCCGGCAGAGCGGGTTGAAGTCAGGCTGATGCCATCGGCGTCGGCAGATGCGGCAACCCACGGAGCTGACGGGGATTTTTCATTTAACCCCACCGACTCCACCGAGTAGATCCGGTTGGGTGTCACCCCATCCGCCATTTCCAGCACCGTTATTTTGGCCAAATATGCCCTGCCCTCTGCCAGAAACGGCGCAAAGAACCGGTGTATTGCGGCAAAGTTCGCATCACCCCGAACGTCCGGCTTGCTCCAACCCAGTGCCGCGCGTTCGTACAGACCGTCGAGATTGGCGACGGCCATCGCGTGAGCCGCAGGGCTCTCGGACTTTCCAACAGCCTTCTCGTGGAGCATTTTACCCAGGGAATTGTTCGAGACCCGCGCCGCAAGCCCGGTGGCCCTGTTGACCAGATCTCGTCCTCTGAATTCCTGGGAGACCGCCCGAGCCTGGTCAAACGTTCGGGCACGCCTGATGGGCAAGGCTGCCGAAACATCCCATTCCTTGTCAAGTTCTTCCTGGTTCATACTCTATCCGCAATCCACTAACGGCAGCCATTTACTGACCCGCCATGGTCTGTATTATTGCGCAGCTGTGTGACTGGTTTTCCGTGCTTTGCAGGTCTTGGGGTGCATGTCTCATGACATAAAGCGAAAACGGGGCCGACATATACGCCGGTCCCGTTCTTTTCCGTTCACCGCCGCCACCATCGCTACCACCCTGTTTCAACTGTTACACCGCACATGCGATGTGATGAGATTAATATCACTCTAACCGGTTCATGTCAAGCCTTTTCTTTTGGCCTTTTCGGAGATCGGAAGAGCGTCGTGTAGGGAAAGAGTGTAGATCTCGGTGGTCG
>CALDSM010000722.1 GCA_937923585.1 uncultured bacterium | reverse complement strand
AATTGTGTCTTCAGACAGAACGCGGCCACCAGTGCGTCCAATGGAAACGGGGGTGGCGGGCTGTTCAACTCAGGCACAAACACGACTGTCATGAACTGCACCTTCACGGGCAACAGCGCGAACTGCGGCGGTGGAATCTACAACGTTAATGAATCCGTAAAAGTGGCGAACTGCATTCTGTGGCAGGATGCGGCGCCGTACGGTCCGGAAATCTACAACTACGGCAGTTCCAACGCGGCCAGCATTTCCTTTTCCTGTGTGCAGGGCGGTTACACGGGCGCGGGCAATATTGCGTTGGACCCGTCCTTTGCTGATGCAAGCGGGGGGGGCAGTCTGCAATTGCGGAGCGGCTCCCCTTGTGTGGACGCGGGGACCAGCGTTGAGGCTCCAACGGCGGACGTTCTGGGCAGGCCGCGCCCGCAGGGTGCCAGCATGGACATGGGCGCCTATGAAGGTGCGGCGGTGGTGACGGAACTGTTGAAACTGGACATAAACGTCCAGCCTTCGGGCAGGGGCCGAACCATACCAGAGGCCGGGGTGTCTCACTACTATGTGCCCGGCGAACCAGTGACACTGACAGCCTGTCCTGGGAATCTGCGTTTTGACGGCTGGACGGGGAGTATCACATCTGAAAGCCCCACCGTCACCATCACAATGAATGCCGATTCCTGGGTAACGGCCCAATTCTCCGCCTATGTGGCCCGTGTGAATGCCGCCCAAACAGGGCCCGCCGACGGCAAGTCCTGGAAGACCGCCTTCCGCACCCTGCGGGAGGCGGTGGACGCGACACCCGCCGGCGGTGAAGTCTGGGTGGCCAGGGGTGTCTATACCGCGCAGATCGCACCGGTATTGAGCATGAAACCCGGGGTCAATCTTTACGGCGGCTTTGCGGGCACCGAAACCTCCAGGGAGCAGCGAAACCTGGCGAACGGCGCCACCGTCATAGACGGCGAGAACCTGCGCCGCTGCGTTGCGGGTTCCAACGACGCGCTGCTGGACGGGTTTACCGTAATGCGCGGCTATTCCGATACCGGTGCGGGCATGTACAACAGCCAGAGTTCCCCAACTGTGGCGAACTGCATTTTTGCCGCGAACACGACGGTGACCTCCGATGGTGCGGGCATGTACAACTACAGTTGCGCGCCGACGGTTGTCAACTGTGTGTTCACGCAGAATGTTGCCGGCGATGCCGGCGGCGGGATGTACAACTACAGCGCGTCGCCGACGATCACCAATTGCACGTTCAGCGGCAACAAAGCCAGGTCCGGCGGCGGCATCGCCGGATACTCCGGCCGTTCGTCCCTGGCCAACTGCATCCTGTGGGGAAATACCGCTTCCGGCCAGTTGGAGACTTACGCGTCGAGTTCCGGCATGACCATCCGATACTCCTGCGTGCAGGGCGGATATCCCGGCACCGGAATCACCAGCACCGACCCTCTCTTCGTTGATGGCAACGGAGGGAGCCTGCAACTGCGTCAAGATTCCCCGTGCCTGGGCGCGGGCGACCCATCCATTGCACCGGCGACGGATGCGCTCGGGCGGCCCCGCGTCCCGGGGGACGGCGTTGATTTGGGCGCTTACGAGGGATTCGTGGTACAAAGCGGTATCGTGACGCTGTCCTTCGGGACCGTGCCGGAAGGCGGCGGCAGCACTTTTCCCACGCCGGGGAACCGCCTCTATGCCATAGGCGAGACAGTTCCGCTTGCCGCACAGGCGTTGGGGCACCGCTTTGCCGGATGGACGGGAGACGTTACAGGCAACACTCCGCAAATCCTGCTGTTGATGGATACCGACAAGAGCGTGGTGGTCCATTTTGACGACAACATCTTTTATGTGAATGCGGCATCCTCTTCGGAGTCACCGTTGGGCGATTCATGGCCCGATGCGTTCAAGACCCTGCAGGAAGGCGTGGACAGCGCCGCAGCCACGGGCGGCGGATCCGTGTGGGTGGCGGCAGGAACCTACACCTCCGCCACCAACCCGGTGCTCGCGATGCGTCCCGGCGTGTTCATCTACGGCGGATTCGCCGGAACGGAGAGCGTTTTGGAAGGGCGAGATTGGAGGATTCACCCCGCATTCATTGACGGGGAAGACGCGCGCCGTTGCGTGAAGGGCGCAGACTATGCCGTACTCGACGGCTTCACCGTAAAGCGGGGGTATGCCGCGTTTGACACAACGAACTCCAGCTCCGGCGACGGCGGCGGGATGTACAATTCCGGCGCTTCGCCAAGCGTCATCAACTGCGCTTTTGTGGGGAACCATGCGGACTTCGGTGGTGGTGCCATGGGCAATATCAGTTCGGCGCTCTTCGTGACAGGCTGCTTCTTTGGCGGGAATCAGGTAAAAGCGGACAGCAACTATCTGGAATACAGTGGTGGCGGCGCCATGAACAATTTCATGAGCCTGCCGACCATAACGGGCTGCGTCTTCACGGACAACGCGTCCAGCAGTGCCGGCGGCGCAATGTGCAATCTCGCATCCACGATGGACGTGAAGAACTGCGTCTTCACGAAGAATGCGGTCAGCGGCCCCGGCGGGGCGATAAGCAACCAGTACTCCAACCAGGGGACTGTAACAAACTGCACCTTTTCAGGCAATTTTGCGCAGGAAGGCGGCGGCGCGGTCTATGACGAGTCTGGTATGGTGAAATATTTGAACTGCATTCTCTGGAATGACAGCGGCCAAGGCGGCAATCCCGAGTTCTCCCCAGGCTATACCAATTATTACCCGAATATGATCACGTACTCGTGCGTGCAGGGCGGCTATCCCGGCACCGGCAATATCAGCGCCGATCCCATGTTCGTTGGTGATTCCGGCAACAGCGTGCAGCTTCAGTCCGGTTCGCCCTGCGTGGACGCGGGCACCACGGCGGGGGCACCCGCCGCGGACCTGCTGGGCAGGTTCCGTCCGCTGGGGGGCGGGGTGGACATGGGCGCCTATGAGGGCGTTGTGGACCCGGCAGACATCGTGACGCTGACCATCCGTGTGCTGCCCGAGGGTTACGGACGTACGACGCCCGCGGCAGGCACCCACCAATTTACCCGCGGTGAGACTGCCATGGTGACCGCCCATGGCGTGGGATGCCATTTCGCGAAATGGTCCGGCGCGGTGGAGGGCACGGCGCCGGAAATTTCCCTGCTGATGGACGGGGACAAGACAGTGACGGCCGAATTCGAGCCTTTTGTGGCCCGCGTGAGTGCCGCGGCCGCGGACTCTGGTGACGGCCGGTCGTGGGACACCGCATACAACTCGCTGCAGGCGGCGGTGGATGCCGTTGCCGCAGCAGGCGGCGGGGAACTGTGGGTCGCCGCCGGCACTTACACCGCAACTGCTGACGCCGTGCTGAAGATGAAACCGGGTGTGTATCTCTTCGGCGGATTCGCGGGCGCGGAGACCGCGCGCGGCGAACGTGACTGGGCGGCCCATGTGAGCACGATTGACGGTGAAGACGCCCGCCGGGGCGTAGTCGGCGCCGACGATGCACTGCTGGACGGGTTTACCATCACGGGCGGGGCCGCAGGCCCTCCCACCCAAAGCCTGGGGGACGGCGGCGGAATGTACAACTACAAGGTCTCGCCCACGGTGGCGCACTGCCGGTTCATCAAGAATGCAGGCCACGACGGCGGAGGCATGTACAACGAGAGAAACACGGCGACGGTGCGGGACTGCACCTTCGAGATGAACATGGCCTCGCAGTACGCATACGGCAGCCCCTATTCCGGATCCAGCCGCTTCTACTACTACGGGGGAGGCATCTACAACAACGGCGGCTCCCAAACCGTCACCGGTTGCACGTTCAAGGAAAACATTGCCAGCCTGGGTGCCGGCATGCTTAACGCCGGCAATACGGCTACGGTGCAAGAATGCACGTTCAAGAACAACCTGATTGGAGATTACAGCTACAGCAGCCAGGGATATCCGACGGGAGGGGGGGGGTGTGCAATATTGACGCCGGCGCCACCGTGACCGGGTGCATTTTCACGGGCAACACGCAAACTGGCCATTACGGATA
>CALDSM010000721.1 GCA_937923585.1 uncultured bacterium | reverse complement strand
CGAGATCTGATCGTGACTGGAGTTCAGACGTGTGCTCTTCCGATCTTGATGCTGACACAGGCGACACGCCACCCAACTATGGACCCCGAACCAACAAGGAAGACCACAAATGAAGATCACCACCCAGGCCCCGACCCCCGGCGACATCAGTCGCCGCATCACGGAACTTGAAACCGAACTGGCTGCCGTCGAAAGCGCCGTGCAGTCGAGCCGTGGAAACGCCGCTCAGGAACTCATGAAGGGTGCAGATCCCCTTACCCTTGAGCAGGCCGGGGCAACGCTACGCGCCCGGCAGGGAGCCATTACGAGCGCCATTCAGACGCTCAAGCGGGAACGCCGCGCCGCGCTCGACGCGGGTCTTGTGGCCGCAAGCACGGCGTGCCGAAAGGCGCAAGACGCGCTTCGCGGCGAATACCGTGCCGCTGAACTCAAGACATTCGAGAGCATCCGCGACGCGCTCGACAAACTCGACGCGCTCCGCGTCACGCTTGAAAGCCGGATGGAACTGGCCCGCACCGCTGGTCTGGCCGAACTTGGCATTCAGCCCGGCGAGAAAGAAGCGGGAAGTTTGCCAACGTCGCGTGTTTCCGACGGCTTCGCCCGACAAGCCCGTGTTGTCGTGAACGCCGCACTTCTCTAGCCTAACCACCGTCCCGCCGCCATGGGACGGCTCCTTGGGTGCGGGTCAGGGTGCTCACCTGTTGTGGGTGCTCTGGCCCGCTTCATTTGCACCACCACAAGCCCCTGTACCGTGTTGGGGGTATCAGAGGTCTGCCCTCAGGGAGACCGTGCCACCACGGGCCATATACGCAGCCTAGCGCGAAAAAAACGACGGGTCCTTCTGGCGCATCGGGGCAGGAAGAAGGGGGCCCCGGGACTACGCCAGATTTGTCTACCTACATTTTGAGAAATATGGCAGAATTGTCATGTTAATTGGAATGGATGTTTTCGCCATATGGCGAAAAGTCGCTATAATTCACTGCGGGAATAGCCCGGTTCATGGGGCGGTTACACGCGTCCTGTTCGTCTACATAACGAACGCACTGGAGGGTATGCAATGGTCATCTTTACATGCAGTGAATGCGGCAAGGAGTTTTCAATGCCCAATGAGTACCACGGGCGCAAAGGGCGGTGCCCACAATGCGGGGCACAATTAGGAGAAAGGGATATCTGCGCTGAGATACAAAGGCGATTGGATGAATCGGAGCACAACAGCGCATTTGACAGGCTGCCTGAGTCTCCGGAGTACAATCCCGATATTCCTGCGGGATATACAAGGCGCTGGAATGCATCAGAATTCAGTCCATGGGGTTGTTTGTTCATGTTGTTTGGACTCTTGTTTTGCTTGACATCGTTGGTGGTTGTTGATTTTGGGTTGTTACTCGTATTGGCTGCGGTTGGTCTTGTTGTTATAGTGTTAGGTGTGCTGGTTGGCCATAAGCCGACTTGCCGTTGTGGCCGTTGTGGAAACTTGGTTACTGATAAGCACGTTAGGATTTGTCCTGTTTGTAAGAGTGAATTTGTAAGCTGAGGATGCGCTGCGTGCCCCGTGGGGAACGACAGGCTCCCACCCTAATACTGAAATACGTAAAGAATTCAGAGAGGGATATTCAGAAAAGGATTCCGGTTACTAGGGCGACGGCAGGTCCTGACCAGTTAGAAGGACTGTCAATCTGCACGGTAAAAGGGCGACTACCATAGGGGGGAAGAGACTGATTCTCAACATTGAATTTCTTAACTATGCGATTTTCGGCGTCAAACAGAAAGATGGTGACGGTAACGGCATCAAGCTTCTTCTCGCCCCTGTTAGCAATGGTCCCTTGCCCGCACGGGGAGTGGTCTTTCGGGTCAACGATAACATTGAAATTCTTCACCTGCATATACTGTTTAATGTAGTCCGCCTTAGCGGCGGCCTTTTCGGGGGTGTCGGGAATAACGGGCTCTACTGAAATAGGCGCGGATTGTACCAATTTCGGATTGCTGGCAGCGACCGGCCTAGACGTGTTGTCAATGGGTTTCTGCAACGGCCTTTTCTGCCCTGGTGCAAATGCTGACGACAGTCGTTGGGCTTGCGCGATTTGCTCCGGCGTCATTTCTTCCGCCAGTTCGTCCCGTCCATTGACCGCTCCTGAATACTTTGTTGCAGCGACATTCAGCCACATATATGCCTGTACCCGATCCTTGGGAACACCCGAACCAAGCCAATAGCAGTATCCGAGTTCAGATTGCGCATTGGCATGCCCTTGTTCCGCTGCTTTTCTGAGTAATTCTGCTTGTTCAGTCTTATCAAGACCGGACAATTCGGACTCTGCAAGGGAGAATTGGGCCGCAGCAAGGCCTTGATTCGCGGCTTTTCGTAACCATGCAAGTGCCTGCACATCATCCTTCGGAATGCCCTCACCCGCTAGGTAGCGGGACCCGAGTTGGTATTGCGCCTCAGCATCCCCCCGTTCTGCGTGCTTTCTAAGGCCATCAAGCGTATCGGCATTTGAGGATTCGTCGCTTTGGAGTAAGACAAACGCCCCCCAGCAACAAAGCCCTCCCCAACAACATATGACCCCACAGACCGCGATGATGATGCGGATCGGGCGACTATTCGGCCCGGTTATAAGATAGATGCCCAAGCCGACCAACGCAAATCCGAGAGCACCGACAAAGAAGCATACGGCCACTCCAAACGCTGCCAACAATTTTGGGGTAAGTGCAATGATCAACAGTGCCAAGGGTAGGCACATGATGCCGAGAAGTATTATTAACAGACCCAAAATATGTTTACTGTTGTTGCTCGGTCTGACAGCCTCAGGCTTGGCAGGTATTGGTCCGGGGTTGTTCATGTTATCCTCAATACACTTTACTGTATTACGTCAACACACCAAAGACATGAAGAAGCCACGCTTAGAATACTCCCGCGCTTATACCGGAGGCAAGGAAGTACCGCTGCGCGGGATGCAGGCATATGATAGGCAACCACCTTGAAAGACAAAGACCTAGGCAAGACAGTGAAAGCCATAAGGCGTAAACATGGCCCCTGTAACCTGATAATTGCCGCTCTCCGGTGCGAAAAGTCAAACACGACAGGCGCAGCGTGTGGAGGGTAACAGCGGCCCCGCCATGCCGTCTGTTCGCCCCTGAGGGGCACAACAGACACTTCGGGCCTTGTGATCATGCCCTTATCCTATTTGCGCGGCGATTGCCGCTGCTTTGGCCGCGTCCAGTTCGCCGTAAATCTTGGAGGTCTCAATGTCCTTGTGGCCGAGCATAGCCGCCGTGCCGTCGAGGCCCGCGACTTCCCGCGCCTTGCATCCGGCAAGATGCCGAAGCTGGTATGCGTGCCAATGGGGGATGCCGTGTCTCCGGCAGGCGTCAGTGATTGTTCCCGCAAGGTTCCATACTGAAACGGGCAGGCCCTCATCAGTTGTGAACAGCAGGTCATCCGGTCCACAGAGCATGTATTCACGCAGGACGGACTGGGAACGGTTGCCAAAGTACAGTGTCCGCTCTTGGCCCCGGTGTGCGTTCTTGTGTCCCGCAAGGATTGCCGTCCAGATCGGCCCGCTCGTGTCAATGTCGCGCTTGCGGAGGTTCAGTACTTCGCTTGGCCGCGCTCCGGTGTACAGCAGGACTTGCACCGCCCCCGCAAATCCCTTTTTCAGATGCGGCAACGTGTCCATAACAACCGACTCGGGGACCGCGTGAACCTTGCGCGGCTCCCGTGCTGTTTCCCCATACCGGAACCCGGACACGGTTTGTGCCGAATGCCAAACCGAGGCGGCACACAGTTCCTCCGAGCAGGACCATTTCAAAATGCGCTTTACCGCGCCGAGGGTGCCTTTCAGTGTGGCGCGACCAAACCGCGGCTTGTCATTCTTGGTATCTGCCGCCAACGCCGCCATTAACGCCTTGACCCGCTTGGGCGACAATTCCGAAACCGGCAGGGTGCCGTAGGTTTCTGTCATTGCGTCGAGTGCATACCGGACAAAGGTGCTCCGCTTGGGATGAGCCGTCTCGAAC
>CALDSM010000720.1 GCA_937923585.1 uncultured bacterium | reverse complement strand
GTGCGATTGGGGCTTTCATCCACTTCCGTGACCCCCTCCGCTGGACAACAGGCCCCCATGAAACCCGGCAAGGCAGACGTTGCGCCGCAGAAGAGGCCTGTTCCCCGTCTGAGCCGCGAAGAGATGAGGCGGGCACGGCGCGTTGAACTGCCGGCACCCGACATGAACCGTGTGGCGACCGAGGATGCCGCCGCTGCCAACGAGGAAAAGGCCATGCGCATCGGCTTCTTCCGGGACTTGCCGCAGGCGCTGGAGCATGTGCCCGGTGAGAAGAGCACCCTGGCAAACGGGACGGTGTGGGCTGCGGCCATCACCTCGCCAGGTGCGCTGGGGCAGCGTATCGCCTTCGACCAGATCACCCTGCCCCATGGCGCGGAAATCATTCTTTATGATGCCGCCAACCCCGATATGGCATTGGGTCCTCTGGACACGGCGGGCATACGCGAATGGCCGTACTGGGCGCCTGCCTGTCCCGGCGAGACCGTCATGGTCGAGTGCCGTTTTCCGGCGGACGCCGCCGCACAGCCTTTCTCATTGCACGTCACCAGGGTGGCGCACATCTACCGGGACCCGGTCAAGGAGCTTGTCGAGAAGGGCTTTGCGGGTTCCTGCAACAAGGACGTTACCTGCCGGCCCGAATGGGCCGACTATGCGCTCGCCGTGGGCGGATTGGGCACCATTGCCAGCACGGGCGTGGTCTTCTGCACCTGCACATTGCTTGCCGACGCGAATCCGTGCGTGACGCTGCCCTTTGTCTTGACGGCAAACCACTGCGTTCGCGGACAGACCGGCACGCGCGGCGCCGAGTCCCTGGAATTCTACTGGCGGTACCAGACCCCAGCCTGCAACGGCACGGCGCCGTCGCTGCTCACCGTGCCGCGCACGGTTGGCGGCGCCGATTATCTGGCCGGGATGGCAGGCACCGGCATCGTTGGCGGCGGCAGTGATTTTACTTTCCTGAGACTGCGCAACGAGCCTCCCGCCGACCTGCCCCGAATGGGATGGACCACCACCGTCCCCCCCACCGGGACAGCGGTCGTGTCCGTGCACCACCCGCAGGGGGACTTCAAGCGGATTAGCGACGGCGCAATCACCGCCCGCTCTAACACCTATCCGGACTGGTTTCACGAGGTCACCTGGAGCCTGGGCGTGACCGAACCCGGATCGTCGGGATGTCCCCTCGTCGTCGCGGCCACAGGACAAATCATCGGCCAGTTGTGGGGGGGCGGATCGAGTTGCTCCAACACCAACGATCCGGACTATTACGGGCGCTTCGACAAGACTTACACCGCCATACGCGCGTTCCTGGAACCGCCCGCGGCTTTCATGGAGCAGTCAGCCGTGTCGGCGGACAAGGACAACACATCGGTAACCATTGGACTGTTCTTGTCG
>CALDSM010000719.1 GCA_937923585.1 uncultured bacterium | reverse complement strand
CCAGCCGGGCCGGGTTTACCCGGACGCGGCGTCGGTCGTGCTGGCGCACGAACGCGGCAAGGTGGGCATCCACGCGGCGATCAAGATGCAGTACAACGGCGCGGTCATAGACACGACCGTCGGGCGCGTGCTGCTTGCCGAGCATCTGCCGAAGGAAATCACCGTTGAAGACGTGAACCGCCGCCACGACCAGAGCACGATCGGCCAGGTGATCGCGAAGTGCTACGCGCAAAACGGCCACCACAAGACCGTCGAACTGCTGGACTCGCTGAAGGCGGTCGGCTTCAAGTACGCCACGCTGTCCGGAATCTCGATTGCCATTGAGGACATGGTGGTGCCGCCCGAGAAGAAGGAGCTTGTCGCGCGCGCCGAGTCCAGCGTGGCGAAGATCGAAGACATGTACCAGAACGGGCTTCTGACGCCCGGCGAGCGGTACAACAAGATCATTGACGAGTGGACGACGACGTCGGAGGAGGTGGCTGCGGCCATGCTCCGGCGCATGGAGGAGAACGAGCAGGGCTTCACGGGCATCTACCTGATGTACGAGTCGAAGGCCCGCGGCAGCAAGTCGCAGATTCGCCAGCTCGCGGCCATGCGCGGCCTGATGGCCAAGCCGTCGGGCGACATCATCGAGTCGCCGATCATCTCGAACTTCCGCGAGGGACTGACCGTTATCGAGTACTTCATCTCGTCGCACGGCGCGCGCAAGGGTTTGGCGGACACGGCCCTGAAGACGGCCGACGCCGGGTACCTGACGCGCCGCCTGGTGGACGTGGCGCAGGACGTCGTCATCGAGGAGATTGACTGCGGCACCCTGAACGGCGTGTGGGTCGAGCCCCTGATGGACGGTTCGGACATAGTGGCCCCGCTCAACGAGCGCATCGTCGGCCGCTTCGTGCTGGACGATGTCATGCTTCCGGGCGAGCCCGAGCCGGCGGTCCGCTTTGACGAGGAAATTGACGAGGACAAGGCGCGGCGCATTGTGGAGGCCGGCCTGCCCGGCGTGACGATCCGCTCCGCCCTGACCTGCCAGAGCAAGCGCGGCATCTGCGCGAAGTGCTACGGCCGCAACCTTGCGACGGGCAAGCTGGTTGAACTGGGCGAGGCGGTGGGCATCATCGCGGCGCAGTCCATCGGCGAGCCGGGCACGCAGCTCACGATGCGCACGTTCCACATCGGCGGCGCGGCGAGCCGGCAGGTGGAGAGCACGGACATCAAGTCCGCCGAAACCGGTCTGCTCACGTTCCGCAACATCAAGACCGCGGTGAACCGCGACGGCCACACCGTGGTGGTGAACCGGGGCGGCGAAATCGTGATCCTGAACAACGAGCGCAAAGAGGTGCAGCGCATGCTGGTGCCCACGGGCTGCCGCCTGCACTGCACGGACAAGCAGAAGATCAAGAAGGGCCAGCTCATCTTCCAGTGGGACCCGTACAACGTGTACATCGTGGCCGAGGTGAACGGCCGGGTCCGCCTGGACGGCATGATCCGCGGCGTCACCGTGCGCCAGGAGGTCAACGCCGACACGGGTCTCGAAGAAATCATCGTGACCGAGCACAAGCACGACATCCACCCGCAGATCACGCTGCTGGGCCACGGCAGCGAGGTGCTTTCCTTCGCGACGATCCCGGCGCAGACCCACGTGATGGTGGCGGACGGCGCCGAGATTCACGCGGGCGACCTGCTGGCCAAGACGCCGCGCCAGTTCAGCAAGAACAAGGACATCACGGGCGGTCTGCCGCGCGTGGCGGAGCTGTTCGAGGCGCGCCAGCCGAAACTGCCGGCCATCATCAGCCACATTGACGGCATGGTCGAGCTGAGCACGGCGTCGAAGGGCATGCGGCGGGTGAAGGTGGTGCCGCAGGTCGGCAAGGAGCGCGAGTACATGATTCCGCCGGGCAAGCACCTGAACGTGCAGACCGGCGACCGCGTGTACGCGGGCCAGCGCCTGACCGACGGGCCGATCATCCCGCAGGACATCCTTGAGGTGCAGGGCGAGGACGCGCTGCGCCGGTACCTGCTGGACGAGGTGCAGCAGGTGTACCGCCTGCAGGGCGTGCGGACAAACGACAAGCACATCGAGATCATCATCCGCCAGATGCTGCGCAAGGTGCGGATCAAGGACGATCCGGGCGACACGCCGTTCCTCGCGCACGAGGAGGTGGACCGCATCCGCTTTGCGGAGATGAACGAGGAGACGCGCATGCGCGACGGCCGCCCGGCCGAGGCCGCGCCGATCCTGCAGGGCATCACGAAGGCGGCGCTGAGCACGAGCAGCTTCGTGGCGGCGGCGTCGTTCCAGCAGACCACGCGCGTGCTGACGGAGGCGGCAATCAGCGGCCGCCGCGACTATCTGACGGGGCTGAAAGAGAACGTGATCATCGGCCACCTGATCCCGGCCGGCACGGGCAGCCCGCATTACCAGAATTCGCGGCCGGTGAGCGCTGTGAAGGAAGACTATTCGGAAGATCTCGAAATCGGCGGCGTCGGCACGGAGCCTGCCGATGAGGACGAGGAAAGCGTCGGATAAGAAATCATGCGCCGCAGCCCCGCATTGAGCGGGGTTGCGGCGTGAAAACAAGACCGGCAAGGCGCGGAAGCGGGCAGTACAGGCCCTTTCCGCGCCGTGCCCTATGGTGAGCGCGGCGGGCGGCGCCCCGTGCGCACGGGAGAGAAACTATGAAGCGGATATCGCTTGCGCTGTTGGCGGTGGCTGCTTTTGCCGGTGCATCCGCGGCGTCCGCGGCGGTGCTGGTGGACGGGATCGTGGCAAGTGTCGGGAGCGAGCCCATCCTGCAGTCAGAACTGGTGCAGGACGCGGGTCCGGCGATTCAAGAGCTTCGCAAGACGGCCACGTCGCAGGAGGCCTTCGAGGCCGCGGTTGACAAGGCCCTGCGCGCGGCGCTGGAGCAGGCCATCGAGTACCAGATTCTCTACGGGGAGGCGAAGACCGCCGGCGTCAAGGTGCCGGACGACGAGGTGGAACGGCGGCTGGAAATGATCAAAAAGCAGTACGAGTCTTCCGAGGCGTTCCAGAAGGCGCTGGAAGAGTCGGGCCGCACGGTCAGCGAGTTCCGGGAGCGCATCAGGCAGCAGATCATGGCGATGTCCATGGGCCTCGGCAAGCGGCGTGAATTCGAGAAGCAGGCCGTCGTTTCCGAGACCGACATGGCGCAGTACTACCAGGATCACCAGGGCGATTTTGTGCATCCGGCGCGGGTGCAGGTGCGCCGCATCTTCATTGCGGCGGACAAGGATCCGAAGGCGCGCAAAGAGGCCAGGGCCAAGGTTGAGGCCGTCCGCGAGGAACTGGCGCTCGGTTCCAGCTTCGCCGACCTGGCCAAGGCGCGTTCGCAGGGCCCCGAGGCGGCCGAGGGCGGGCTGGTCGGCTGGGTGAAGAAGGGCGACCTGGTGCCTGAACTGGAGAACGCGCTGGACGGGGTCAATACGGGCGAACTCAGCAAGATCGCAGAGACGGAATACGGATTCACGCTGATGAAGGTGGAGGCGCGCGAGGCGGAGGGCACGACGCCCTACGAACAGGCGCGCAAGGAGATTGAGCCGATTCTGCGCAAGAAACAGGGTGAAGAGCGCTACCAGAAGTGGATGGGCGGCCTGCGCAAACGCAGCAGTGTGCGCGTGTTCATGTAAACGGCGGACGGGACGCGGTCCGGAAGAAATGGGACGCATGGAAATTGCGGGACGCATGCGAGCGTGTCTGGAGGCCGTGTTTTCCCTGCCCTGAAACAGAACTGCAATTCCGGATGTGCAGGTCAATGCTGTCGCGTGCGTTGAAAATGGCTTTTTGGGTGTCCTATGACCACCTCGGCAAATTGCTGGTGGTGAATCTTGCGTCTTCGGTGCTGTGCGCGTTGCCGGTCGCCGCCGCGGCGGCCGTTGTGCCTCATCTTTCCGGCCGTGTGTTTCTGGGTTGCCTGCTTGCAGCGTGTGCCGCGTTGTTTATGGCCGGTTTCTCGTGCGCCGTTGCGCTGGCCTGGATGGTGCGCAGTCTGATTGAGACCCGGGACGGTTCGGTCGGGATGTTCTTCGCGGGACTGTGCCGGTTTGGCCTGCGCGGCGCGGCGCTGGGATTGTGTTACCTGTTTGCGGGGTCATGCCTGCTCAGCAGTGTGTGGTTCTATGCCGCCCGCGTGGGCCTCGAACACCCGGTGACGGGTTACGGCCTGAGCGCGGTTGCCTTATGGGCGGCCGTGCTCCTGCTGCTGACGGTGCCTGCCGCCGTGCCCGCGATGGTTCACAAGCGTCTGGGACCGTTTGGCGCGGTCAGGCTTGCGGTGCTGCTGGTCGCGGGCAATCCGCTGTACTTTGCGGGCGTGGGTGTCTATTCAGCGCTGATGGCCGCCGTGGCCGTGCTGGTGCCGGTGCTGCTGCTGTGTTTTGCGCTTGCGCCGCTGACGGTGCTGCACTGCGCCGCGTATGAAATGCTGGCGCGCCGGTATGCGGCGGTGGAGGCGGCCCGGGTGTCGGGCGCGCCGGTAAGGGTTGATTTTGACGACGCAAATGATGATTATCTTAACCGGGGGTTTCGGGATTTGCTGTTCCCCTGGAAAGGATGAGAAGAAGCAAGGATAACGGGTGAAGGGGGCGGAAGAGAGTTGGTTGACGGCATTATTGCGGGGACACCGCTGGGTGGTGTCCTCTTGGCTGGTTGGGCGGGTCGCTGGAGACGCGCTGTTTTGACACACACTGTAGGAAGGACTTGAACGACATGACGAGAATCACCGGCATTGAAGCGCGCGAGATAC
>CALDSM010000718.1 GCA_937923585.1 uncultured bacterium | reverse complement strand
TACGAGATCTGATCGTGACTGGAGTTCAGACGTGTGCTCTTCCGATCTGCTCATGTCATACAAGCCAAAGGCGTTCGGCAACTTCTGGCCCACCACATGCTCACATGACTGACCCGGAATGTAAGCATTCCGATAGTTCCATGCGTAGTCACCGATGGCCGTGTAGGCGGGGTCATCGCCCCAATAGAAGCGCGTTGTCGTGCCCGCGCGGCACGCATATTCCCGCTGCGCCTCGGAGGGCAGGCCGAACGTCTTGCCCGTGTAGCTGTTCACCGCCGTCAGGAACAACTGCGCGGCATCCCATGACACAAACACCGCCGGGCTGTCCGGATCGGCAGTGCTGTATCCAGACCATGGCGTCGTGCCCATCACCGCCGTCCACTGTCGCTTGGTCACTGCATACTTCCCTATCCAGAACCCGCCCAGCGTCACCGAATGCTGCGGGTCTTCAGACGAAGAGCTGTCCTGCTCGCCCGGGTACCGGCCCATCATGAAGGTCCCGCCCGGTATCTTCACCATCACCAGCGGCACACCGCCAGGCAACAGCACCGTGTCCTCAGTGGCGGCTATAAGCTTGATGTAGTCGTTGTACGCGGCAGAGTAGTTGCCCGCGCCGTCGAAGTACTGAACTCGTACGGTGTGGTAACCCAGCCCAGCCGGAATTGTGTAAGGGCGCGAGGCATTGGGCGTCTCCCAAGCGGTCCAATGCGCACCGTCGTCGCTGAACCGCATCCGTGACACCCCTGAACCGACACCGTCCGACCAGGTTAGAGACAGCGTGACGGATTGGGGCGTTGTGGTGGATACACCACCGTCAATGACAATGCCGCCTGTTGGCGGAATTGTGTCCAGCAGGATGTAGTCGCTGTACACGACCGAGCGGTTGTTCGCCTTGTCGAGGTACTGGACCCGCACGGTCCTATGACCATCCGCTCCCGCGGGAAGCGTATAGGCACGCGTCGCCGCCAAAGGTTCCCAGACGGTCCAATGCGCGCCGTCGTCGCTGAAGCGCATCCGCGACACGCCCGAGCCGTCCGTACCGTCGTCCCAAGTCAGCGTCAGCGTCACAACAGGATTGTTGGTCGCGCTTCGGTTGTTGTTGATGAGGACCGTGCCCGTCGGCGGCGTGGTGTCCGCCGCATATGCCGCCGGCTGCGGCAATCCCGCAAACACAAGGAACAACCCCGCCGGCACCAGTCCCAGAACCCATGACCTTTTGCACATCTCACGCGATCCCTTGTTGCCGTGCCCCGTGGCACAAACGTTAATGTCTATGCACGCCAAAACTCCGCGTGCCGCCAGTATAGCCCAAGGACAAGAAGAAAGCAACCCCGGCGGGTCGGGGTTGGGCCTTCAGTCTTTGTACTTCGCACTTTGCCCTTTGCCCTTCTACAGCACCGCCATCACGGTGTTGCTCGGCATTCCCTCGCCCGCCTTGTTCACCGCCGTGACGCGGTACTCGAATTCCTTGCCGCGCTCCTGATCCGTGAGCGTGGCCTCGCTGTTGATGGCCAGTCCCACGTCGGTCCAATGACCGCCGGGTAGTGTTAGCGCAGTACGAAAGACGCAAATGATGCCGGCAGCCGCACGTCTTTCTATGGAGTGCTGTGGCCATGCCACAGCTTTTCTTCGCCGGGGCCACGCCGCGGCGATCCCGCAGGCATGGCCTGCGGGAAGAACAGCGGCGGCATGGCCGCCGCACTCCATGGAAGACCGGCGCGGAGGGTTGGGCGGTGTGATGGGAAACCCCGCCGCACAACCGCCGTTGTATCTTGTAGGTGGCGACGGCACCGCCGTCCACCGGGCATCGGTAGTGCAGTACGAAAGCCACAAATGATGCCGACTGCCGTGCGTTTTTCTATGGAGTGCTGTGGCCATGCCACAGCTTTTCTTCGCCGGGGCCGTGCCCCGGCGATCCCGCAGGCATGGCCGCCGCACTCCATATTTCGTGCCGTGCGCATATCGTGCAACCCAGGAGAATCAGTAATCGTCCCCGATATTCAGGCGGTCGCACTTCGTCATCATGACCGCCCGGTAGAAGCCCGGATTGGCTTCCCGCTCAAACCATCCCGCCGAACAGTAGGGATACTGTGTGGCCTCGCGGACCAAGCCATGATGCACGGCATTCTCATTCACGTAATGCAGGCGCGCCAGCCAGCTCTTCTCGTATGTAAGCCTGGTGTCCCGAAACTGATGCCACACCGTACGGCCAGCGGCGCTGTCGAGTCGGTTTATTTCCCGGGCCGTCTCGGAATGCAGGTCACGCAGCATGGAACCCAGTGGCCGGGCGCCTTGGGGCACCTCGGCAACGAAATGATAATGGTTGGACAGCACGGCCCACGCCTGAACCAGCCATCCGCTGTGCGCCAAGGTGGAAAGCAGCCGTTCCTGCAGGTATTCGCGACGCTCAACAGAACTGAAGAGGTGCTCCTTGTGAAGCGTGCCGGCGCTTATAAAATAAACATATCCCGTCGCGAAGCAATGCGGCGGCCCGTGGTGCCACGAGGACATGTGGAGTTCATCATCCATCGCGCACAAGTATACACCGGCTACCCTTTGTTTTGGAGTGCGCAGGCAATGCCTGTGGGAACGCCGGGGCATGGCCCCGGCGAAGAAAAGCTGTGGCATGGCCACAGCACTCCATATAAAACCGGCGCGGGATCTGGGTGGCGTAACGGGAAACCCCGGCGGGCCGCCGGTGGAAGCACGGGGCGGGTTTCGGTATGCTTTCGGCACGGCACGACGGGAATGGGCATTTCCCGCATGGAAAGGAATCCACATGAATCGTATTACGGCAATGCTGGGTGTTTGGGCCATGGTCGCAACGGCGGGCAGCGTTTCGGTTGCGGAGGAAAAGGCCGCGCCGCCGAACTGGCACGAGAACGCCTTTTTCGGGCTGCATTATGACCTGCATCCCGGCGCGAAAGACACCGAACTGGGCCGGGAAACGACCCCAGAGCACATCCGCGCGATGCTGGAGATCGTAAAGCCGGACTTTGTGCAGTATGACTGCAAGGGCCATCCGGGATACTGCGGCTACCCGAGCAAGGTGGGCTCGCCGTCGCCGGGCATTGTCAACGACGCGCTCAAGGTGTGGCGCAAGGTGACGAAGGACCTGGGCATCCCGCTGTCCATCCACTACTCCGGCGTGTGGGACACGCGGGCGATTGAACTGCACCCCGAGTGGGCGCGCATCAACGCCAACGGTAAACCGGATCCCAACAACACGAGCCGCCTGAGCAAATACGACGAGGAACTGCTCATCCCGCAACTGATCGAAGTGGTCAAGGAATATGACATTGACGGGATGTGGATTGACGGGGAGAACTGGGCCAGCCGACCCGATTGGAGTGATGCCTGCAAGAAAGCCTTCACGGAGAAGACCGGCATCGCCGAGATTCCGATGAACGCCGGCGACGCGCATTGGCAAGAATGGCTGGCCTTTCAGAGGGACCTTTTTGTGCAGCACGTGACGCGCTATGTCGAAGCGGTGCACCAGGCAAAGCCCACGTGCATGGTGACGAGCAACTGGATGTACAGCGTGCGGCAGCCGGAGCAGATGGAGGCGCCGATTGACTACCTCAGCGGCGACTTCGACCCGTCCTTCGGCGCGGAGCGCGCCATGGCCGAGGCGCGCTTCATCAGCAGCCGGGGCAAGCCCTGGGACCTGATGGCATGGGGTTTCCTGCAAACGGGCGAGGAGGGCTGGACCTTCAAGACCGTGCCGCACCTGTGCCAGGAACTGGCCACCGTGCTCGGGCAGGGCGGGTCCATCTTCATCTATGACACGCCGCGGCGTTCGGGAGGGCTGACCGAATGGCACCAGAACACGCTCGCACAGGTGGCGCAGTTCTGCCGCCAGCGCCAGGCGTACTGCCACAGGACGCAGACTATCCCGCAGGTGGCCATCCTGCACAGTGAGAGCTCCTACTACCAGTTCAACGATCCGCTGTACAACTTCGGCGGCGCCAACCAGGCCATGGAGGGCGCGCTGCACGCGGTGCTCGAAAACGGCTACAGCGCCGACCTCCTCAACGAGGAAACGCTCGCGGCGCACCTTTCCGAATATCCGGTCGTTATCGTGCCCGAGGCGAGGAATGTCCCGGAAGACCTGAAAGCAAAACTGAAGGCGTATGTGAACAACGGCGGCAAGCTGATCCTGAGCGGTACCTTTGTGGCGGAGCAGTACGGCGAGCTGGCGGGTGTCGAAAAGCGCACCGAGGAACCGCAGGGCGGCTGGCTGCCCGTGCAGGGCGAGTCGGTCAACGCCTGCGGGCCCTTCCAACCGGTCAAACCCACGACGGCGGAAACGCTGGCGATGATGCTCTACGAGCGGGATCCGCAGCTTAACCAGCGCGACTTCCCCGCCGCGACACGCAACCGGGTCGGCAAAGGCGTTGTGGTCGCCGTGCATGGCGACCTCTTCGAGTCCTATCTCCAATCCCATTATCCCGGCACGCGGCGCTTCATCGGCGATCTGCTCAGCGCGGTCGACGTGACACCGCTCATCCGCGTGGACGGTCCATGGTGGGTGGAGATGGCGGCGCGCAAGAAAGACGGCAGGACACTGATTCAGTTTGTCAACCGTTCCACGGGCGGCTACCTCTCCCCCAGCCGCCACATGGTGGAGCAGGTGCCCGACGCCGGTTCGTTCACCGTCACCGTGCCCGTGCCGGAAAAGCCGAAGCGCTGCTTCCTCGCGCCGGACGAGGCCGGCCTCGACTGGTCGTGGAACGACGGCGTGCTGAAGGCAAAAATCGGCGGGCTGCAAATTCACAACGTGCTGGTCATCGAATAAGCATCGCCTTTGTCAGCAACTGAAACACGAAGAAGAATGAAACCACGGAATTCACGGAACAGCACGGAAAAGGAATACGGACAGAAGAGAAATTAACCACAAAGAGCACAAAGAACACAAAGAAGCAGAAACATTGACATGGATGGACAGGATGAACAGGATGGAAGACAGGTAGCGCGGCAGAAGAATCACTGCGGCTTGCAGCGATTTTGAGACATCGTAGTATGGAAAAGAACCGGGCATTGCATTCGTCTTCGATTACACCCTTCTTTGCGTTATCTGCGGTTAATTTCCTCCTTGCTTGAACCGCAAGAACGCGGAGAGCAAGACAACTGGCATTGCCTTACAACACCATTCACAGATGGCACGTCATGCGCTTCTGCGAAGGATTACATAAAGATGACTGGTAGTGGCAAATCTGTCTTCTGCTTGATGCTTGTTCTTGGCTGCGTTTCACCGGCACAGGCCGAGGAGAAGAACACTGGGCCGATGCCCGCGCCGCCCATCACCATCGGCGAGAAGGGCGTGGTGCTGCGTGACGGCAAGCCCTACCGCGCCGTGGGCATAAACTATTTCAGCGCGTTCAGCCGGACGCTGGCCAAGGCGGATGACACCAGCTACGAAACGGGACTGGACGAACTGGCGAGACGCGGCATTCCGTTTATTCGCTTCATGGCCTGTCCGTTTTGGCCGAAAGAATACGAACTTTACAGGAACGACCCGGACGCCTATTTCCGCCTGATGGACGCCTTTGTGAAGGCTGCGGAACAGCGCAAGATCGGGCTGATCCCGAGCCTGTTCTGGTACAACAGCGCCGTACCCGACATCGTGGGCGAGCCGCGCAGCGCCTGGGGCGACCCCAACAGCAAGACCATCGCCTATCTGCGCAAATACGTTTCCGAGGTGGTCGGCCGATACAGGGGCTCGCCGGCCATCTGGGCCTGGGAACTGGGCAATGAGTACAGTCTTGCGGCGGACCTGCCCAACGCCGCCCAGCACCGTCCCCCGGTAGTGCCCCACTTGGGCACGCTCACGGAGCGCAGCGCGGCAGACGACCTGACCCACGATATGATTGCGACGGCCTGCCGCGAGTTCGGCAACGCCGTCCGGCAGATGGACAAGGTCCACCCCGTCACCACCGGACACAGCCTGCCCCGGACCGCCGCCGAACACCAGCGGCGCGAGCTGTCCTGGAAGCAGGACACGCCGGAAGAACTGGTGCAGAACCTCATGGATGTGACGCCCGATCCCATCAACCTGATCAGCGTGCATGTGTATCCCTTCGGCGAAGAGAAACGTTTTAATCAGGAAGAAACGGGTTATCTCGAAGTCCTGCAACAGTGCATGAAGGCGTCCGCCCAATCCGGCAAGGGTCTGTTCGTGGGCGAATTCGGCAGATCGGAAGAGCACACGTCTGAACTCCAGTCACGATCAGATCTCGTA
>CALDSM010000717.1 GCA_937923585.1 uncultured bacterium | reverse complement strand
GTACACATCCCCGCAGTTTGCCGTCATCGCGGGTGTGCCGCAGGTGCTTATGGTCTGCAACTACGGCCTGCAGTCTTTCGACCCCGAAACAGGCGCGCCCCTCATTGACTACGCCTGGGAGTCCCCGCACTTTCCACGCTGCGTGCAGCCTGTCGTGGTGGGTGACCGGGTCATGGTGGGCACCACGGGCAACATGAGCGCGCGCATGGTGCGGATTCGGAGGGACGGCGACGCCTGGAGCGTCGGCGAGGAATGGACCAGCAAGAAGTTCCGGCCCTATTTCAACGACGGGGTCCTGCATGAAGGTTTCTACTACGGGTTTGACGGAGAACGGCTGGCGTGCGTGGATATCGGAACCGGTGAACGCCGCTGGGAGGGAAAGCGTTACGGCGGACAAATTGTCTTCATTGCCGACATGGAAACGCTGCTCGTGCTCAGCGACGCGGGTGATGTGGTGCTTGTTCCGGCAACACCCAAATCCTTCAGTGAAACCGCCCGTTTCAGGGCCATCAGCGGCAAAACATGGAACCACCCCGTGGTGGCCCATGGAAAGCTGTTTGTCCGGAACGCCGCGGAAGCCGCATGCTTTGAACTGCCGGGTTCGGCCGGCCCGGCCGCGGCGGCGGCAGCGCCGCAGGCCGCCGGCACCGACGGCCTGGAACGGCCCGGCGAGACTCAAGTAAAGGAGTAATCTGGATGGCTTCCCTGTTCAGCCGCGCGCATCCGGCAAGAAGGCGGGTCTTGTTGACCGCCGTTGTGCTTGCCGAAACGGCTGCCATATTGGTTTTGGCGGAGGCGGGATTGCGCGTGTGCGGGTACGGGCATTCGGAAGAGCCGTTCATCAAGAAGGAATACGGGGGCAGTCCGTGGTATCTCCTCAATGACAGGTACTACGACCAGTTCTTCAATCCCGACAGCTGGCACCGAGATTATGACGTTCCAAATTCCACCATAATCCGCGGAATCAAACCCCCGAACACATACCGGGTTTTCCTGTTCGGCAGTTCGGCGGCCTATGGATGGTTCTTTCCGGAATACGGCATGGGCCCCGCCCTGGAAACCATGCTGCGGAACAAGTTCCCCGAGACGCAATTTGAGGTGGTCACGGTCGCCTATCATGCGATGAACTCCTTCACCATGCGCCGGTTGGCCGACGCCTGCGCGCAATTGCAGCCCGACCTGTTTCTGGTCTATATGGGCAACAATGAGATGATTGGGCCGTACGGCCTGCAAACCGTGCTGGGCAGCACGTGCCGTTCGGCCGCCGTTATGCAGGCCATGGTCCGGATTAACCTGTGGTTTTCGAATCTAAGGCTCTTTCAGCTCTGCGGCATTCCGGCGCAGCGGCTGTCTTCCAAGGCTGTGGCGCATTTGCGATGGGGGGGGCGTGCCGGACTGACAGAAGCCGGCGATCCCCGCCTCGAACGGGTCTACCAGACTTTCAGGCAGAACCTCGAAAGCATTTGTGAAGCGGCCCGCCGGGCAGGCGCACAGACAACCCTGTGCACGGTGGGATACAATCTCGGCGACTGGCCCCCCACGGAGTTTGGACATCGCAAAGCCCTGTCCCAGGCTGAATTGGAACGATGGAACGGCAGTTTTCTGCTCGGCCGAAGCAGGGAGGAAGCGCAGGCCCATGACGAGGCGATTCGAGCCTATGAACAGGCCGCGGCCATTGACGACACGCATGCAGAACTCATGTACAACCTGGGCCGCTGCTTCCGGGCAGCCGGGAATTACCCCCGGGCCCGGGAATGCTTCCTGCAGGCTGTGGACAACCGGCTCAACTTCATTTCCGCAAACACCCGAATCAATGCGATTATCAGCGAGGTGGCCTCCTCCCGGCGCGATGACGGGGTTCGCCTTGCCGACACCGAGCAGGCGCTCGCGTCGCGGAGCCCCGGCGGGATTACGGGAAACGAGTTCTTCTACGACCATGTCCACCTGACGTTCGACGGAAACTGTACCATTGCCGGCAGAATGTTCCAGGAAATGGCGGACCTTGTGCAGAACAAGGGGCGGCACGATCAGGATGACAGCCCGACGCCGCCTTCGACGGAGTTGTGCAGCAGTCTGATGGGCTACTCGCCCGCGGTGCAGCTCCGGGATACAAAGGCGGAGCTGTCGCGTCTCCTGGAGAGCGAACCCGGAGACCCGTTGGTACCCCGCCTGCGGTCCATTCAGAACCGGCTTGAAGAACAGGTGGGGCCGGGCACCGACATTGCCGTTGCCATCGCCGAAGGCGAGCGCCAGGGGCTGGCGCTGGATGGCGGGAACATAAGGCTGCGCGGCCGTTATGTGGAAAGCCTGGGCGGCCTTCTCCGGTTCGACGAAGCACTGAATGATGCGCGGCTGTTGGTGGAAAGTGCGCCGTGCTGCTGGAAATACCGGTCCAACCTGGCCATGGCGGCCATGGCCAGGCACCCGGAAGAGGCACTCCTCCAATGCCGCGAGCTGCTTGCGATCTATCCGGAATATGCCGGCACGCAGAAACTGGCGGGCGATGTCGCCCTCCGGACCGGTGACGCAGACAGGGCCGTTGGTTACTACAAAGAGGCGCTGACGCTGAGCCCGGGGAATGTGCGCTGGTGCAGTGACATGGGCAAGGCGTTCGCCATAAGGGGCGAATTCAACAAAGCCGCGGTGTTCATGAAGAAGGCAATTGCGCTCGACGCCGCGCAGGCGGATGAGGCTGTGGACTTTCTTCGTCCCGCCGTTGCAGGGTATCAGGGCTCAGGAGACTGGAAGAGGGTTGTCGAAGGCCTTGAAGCCATGCTGCAAATGAAACCGGATCTTGATGAAGCCAGGCCGCAATTGGTGGCCGCACTCTGTGAGCTGAAGGACTTCGACGCCGCATGGGAGCAGGCCGCTGAATGCCGGAAAAGGTCCGTTGC
>CALDSM010000716.1 GCA_937923585.1 uncultured bacterium | reverse complement strand
GAAAAGTGTGCACAGTTCCGTTGAGATTGATCAGGCGGGAAAGCCCCCCCTCCTTTACAAGCCGGCCACGGTCTCCCGAGTTCAGCGCGATGAAAGAGCCGTCATCCTTTTGCTGGAAGAAGCGTGCCCCGCCGCTGCCGTCATGGAAAACAACGCCGCCATCCTTCGCCACCTCAAGGTGAATGTCCATGGAGTGCGTCCACCCGTATCCAAGAGGTCCAGTTTTCAGGCGGTCGCCTATTTGTCCCTTGTAGATGCGCGCAAAGACAAGGGGAAGGCCCTTTTCCGGGGTATAACTGTCCACGCCGCCCGCCAAGGGGGAATGCACGGGCAACCCGATAATCTTGCGCATCTCGTAGGCGCTCAGTTCACGGCGCGACCAATAGAGTTCCCCTTTGGAGTTCAGGTATTCGGCATTGTCGCGCAGCCGTTGAACATACTCTCCCCATGTGCTGCCGAAGGTTTGCTTCAAGAGCGGCCATACCCGTGTCCAGAGTGCGTCGTCTATGTCCGGCGGGCGCATGTTCGATTCTTCGGCGTTCCAGTCAATCACCTGTTCGGGATGGTTGGCCAGGCTGATATTGAATTCGGAATGGTTATGCGCGCCGCCTTCTGCAAAGACCTGGAAAGGCACCCGCTGATGCGAACCGGGCTCACATACGGACACGCCCCCACCGCCGCCGGGCGTCAGGCCGAGAATCTGGAGCGGTTCGGTGGACCATGGCTGGTCGTTGGACAGGCGCATCGGCGTATTGTCAGAGGACGAAATAGTGAAGAGTGGGGCAGGCATGTCCGCCATGCCTATATTCTGGAAATCCAGCCAGAAGGTCGCGGGGCGCAACCCCCGCACCGCAGCCGGCATGTCGAGTGACGCTGTCAATTGCGCCGGGGCGCCCGCGACTATCTCGAACGACTGGGAAAGTGCCAGTTCCTGCCCTTCCGGCCATATCACCACGATGTTTGCCGATTGCGGCGCGAGACCGGTCAGGTCAAGCGTCACATCCAGGCTGGTGCTGTCCAATGACGCCGGCGTGAATGAACGCAGCAGGAGGCCGCCAGTGCCGCGCAATTCCACGCGCATGCCCGGCTTGAAGCCCAGCCCCGTAATCTGCACGCTTGAACTGCCCGCGTTTCCGCCCTCTGTGCGGCTGATGCCTGCCAGATACCGGTCCACCGCCTGGCATTCGATCTGGAACGCGCCAAAAAAGGCTTTCGCCCAGAATGCGTAGAAAGCGCTGAAGTAAAACGTGCCCGCCCCCGGAGAGGGGACCAGCATTTCGAGTGCGCCGTCCGGCCGGGTGACCCCGCGCCAGTCGGCATCCAGGAGCGTGGGCAAATCGCCGCGGCGTCCCAACAGGCTCCAGTCGCCTTCGATGCCCGATGGCGTTACCCGTACAATCAGATTGGCTGCGTCACCCTCCTTCAACGCCAGCCGGAAATCGCTGTAGTCGAGCGAGTACGCATCGGCGTTCACGGCTTCTCCGAGCGCAATATCGCGTGGAAAGCGGTTTGCGGCGAACAGACCCGAGTCGAAAACCAATGCCTTGCCGTCCGCCGAACCCGCCATGGCCAGAAGTTCCCCGTCACGCGAAAAGGCGATGGAATCGCAACCGGCGGCACCCGTCAGCGTGCCGAATGATTTCACCGCGCGCCCGGAGAGCATGTCCCACAGCGTGGCCGTGCCGCCCGCCAATCCGGTGGCAAAGTGCCATCCGTCCGGCGCCATGGCAATGCTGCGCACCGCCGCAGACGCCGATATGGTGGAAAGTTCGTCTCCCGTCTCCGCGTCATAGGCAACCACGGTGGCGTTGCTGCAACCGGCCAGGAACTTCTTGCCATCCGGCGTGAATGCGACCGCGTGGACAATGCCGTAGGGGGGCGCCGGGTGGAAGGCATGCAATTGCTGGCCTGTTTGCGCGTCGTATATGCGGGCGGTATTGTCCTGGGTGCCGGTGCCCACCTTCAGCCCGTCGGAGGTCATCGCAACGGACCATGTTTTCGGCCCCCCGCCATTGAAATCGGCGACCAGGACCCCCGTGGCGATATCCCACAATTTGGCCGTGCCGTCCTCCGATCCGGTCAGAAGGCGATTCCCGTCGGGAGAAAACACCATGGATGTCACGGTGCCGTTGTGCCCTGTGAAATGCCAAATCTCGTTGGCGGTGGCTGCCTCCCAGACCCATACGGTGTGGGTAATATCGCCCGCCGCCACTCTCGAACCGTCGCGGGAATAGGCGATCGCTGTCACCGGCTGGGCCGGTCCGTCAAACCTGCGCGATGAGGTGCCGGAAGCAATGTCCCACAAATGCGCCGTGGGAACAAAACGGTCATTAGTGTACGAAGCTGCAAGGAGCTTTGACGGATCCGGAGAGAACGCCACCGACGTCGCCGGCTCTGCGGCGCGCTCATAACGCATCTTGCGCGGGTCGGGCAGCGCGTCCCACGTCATGATGCTGTACGGTGAGGTCAAACTGCCGGTTACGCATAGCAGGATGCGTTTCCCGTCGGGTGAGATATTCCAGCAAAGGGGGGGCCATCCCGAGATATTGCGGCCAAAATCGTTGAGCTTTTGTCCGGTCGCGGCGTTCCACAATATGACGGACGAACCACTGCCCGCCATCACCAACGTGTCGTTGGCGGCGAATCTCACGTCGATTACATCATAAGCTGTCGCGGGGGGGCGGGCAAAGCGTATAAGCTCTGTGCCAGTGACAGCGCTGCAGACGGCAGCAAAACTTTCACCAACATGTTTGCCGAGCACGCGGGACAGATCGCCACTCATGCTTCGGGCGTCAAAATCAGGGATTTCAGTTTCGCGTACAACCGAACCGGTGTTGACGTTCATGACATGAACGGTGCTGGAGGCCACATAGGAATTGCTGTAGGTGTGTGTAATGGCGGCGAGTTGGCTTCCGTCCTTTGAGAACCCGACCAAGGCCACCCTGGAGTTGAAATCCAGAGTTCGCACTTCCAGGCCGGTGGCGGTATCCCAGACTCGACATAAGCCCTTTCCCAGGGCATTGCCGCCCGCCGCAACCCTGGTTCCATCGGGGGCAAAGGCAACTGCCAGCGCTGAATCCGAAATGTACGGGAGCTGATGCAAGTTCGTTCCTGTGGATGCATCCCAGAGATTCACGACACTCCCGAAAGCGCTGAAAACCTTCGTTCCATCGGGCGAATAGGCGAGACGTCCCCACTGCGCTAATTGCTGCAGGGTCGTGGCGCTGGTCCATGAATTCAATTTCGACCCCGTCTGCACGTCCCACTGGGCAATCTCCATCTGGTCGAACGTTGCATTCACCATGGCGGAGAGTATTTTTGTCCCGTCCGGTGAAAACACGGCATAGTCGGCTCTTCGCTCAGGCAAAATGACCGGGTACTTGGTAAAGGCGGCCAGGTCGAAAATGTCCACCACGCCGGTCTTTGTCAGGAACGGGTCATTCCAGACTGGCCCTATCGAGATGTTGATTCCCGTGGCCAAACTCCTGCCATCCGGTGAAATGGACGACGGAAAGACGGTCCACTGCTGCCCCCCGGCGCCCAAACCGCGTTCCGTCAGCATGAACTCCCCCCGGTTGACGCAGCCATTTATGTCGTAGATGGTCTTTCCATCAATGATAATATTCTTGCCGTCCGGCATAACAAGCAAGGTCCGGCCCCCCGTAATGTACTCCTTGCTCGACGTCCCGTCGCTTACATCAAGGACAACGGTATGGTATATATTTCCCAGATAATGGTCGTATTCCATTCCAACCCATAGATGGGACGCGTCGGGCGTGAGCACGGCAGAGGTCAGTCCAAGAAAACTGCTGGATGTGGAAGAAATCGGGGTGGGCTGGAGTGTCGTTATCGCCGTCAGTGTGGCGGTGTCCCATATCTTTACCCGGTTTGAGGTGACGGTCAGGAGCCGCGAATGGTCCAGAGACAGGCTGACCCGCTTCACTTCCTTTCCGTCGGGCTGGTCAAGCGTGCTGAGCAGCTCTCCCGTGTTTGCGTCCCACACGGTGGCATGCCCGAGGGTGCCGCTAGTCCTGTTGGCGGTGATGATCCGGGCGCCGTTCTGGTAGAAAACAGCGTCATTTATAAGTTCGCCCGCGGTGAATGCCCGAACCTGGTTTCCGGTCTGAATATCCCAGAGGGTGGCCTGGCCGGTCTTGGTGCCGTTGGGCTGGATGACTTGTCCGCCGGTTAACAGCATTGTGCCGTCAGGCGAGTAGGCAATCGAAGTCATTTGACCGGTTGTTCCGGTAAAGACCGTGATTTCCTGGCCGGTGGCAGAGTTGAGGATGCGCACCACCGAGGACTGATAGGCGATGGCCAGCCGTGTGCCATCCGGTGAATAGGCCACCCCCGCCACCGCCTCTCCGCCCAAAACCTGTCTCGGGAAATGCTGCACTTCCTGGACCTCTGCAAAACCCCATCCGGCAGACAGCAAAATGACGGAAACGACATGCAGTGCGCGAAACATGGCCAGTCCTCCACTCTTAACTGGGCGGGTTGGCGGACGATGGACAAAACTCCATAAGAGTCAAACGGCCAAAGGTATCCGCAGCCGACGGTTCAGTTTTGGGCTCTTGGGGTATGGCAGGTCTGCCATGTTCTGAACGTCTTTGGCGCGGGCGTATCAGCACTTGTCGGCCACTCTCAATCTTGATGACCGCCATGGAGGGAACCGAATCAAGAAACCGCCTCTCCCGCCGGTTCATGATTGTGGCGTCCGCCGCCGCACTTCCATGTCCAGGCATGGAAATACAGGAGCCGGTCCCCGCCAGTGGAAAGACCGCAGGAGTGCGGTTTTCGCCATTCCGTTGATTATGCACGCACCTAACCCCGTTAGACTGCCCTCAACCGTGTCCGCATCCACGCAAGCGCCCCCGCGTGAACTTGGTAAAAACAATGTTACGACTTCCCCTTTGGGATTTCAAGCAGGCGGGCAGGATTGTCAAACGTGACAGGAGCGGCACGTAATTCCTGGAAGGTCGAAAACAAACCGGGGGAGCTAGAGGGCACAAAGAACCGCGCCGCCGGTTGCCCGTGGGCATCCTGCGGCGCGGATGTTCAAGACACTATTTGGCTTTGGGCTTGTCCGGTTCGTCCCATCCGTAGGTGACGCGGGCAATCGGTTTGCCGGTGCGCTGCAGTTCGCGCAGCTCGCGGTAACTGATGCGCTGGATGCCCTGCTCATCCATCCACTTGACCGTGTTGGGGTCGGCAAAGAAGTCGGTGTCGGCGATGCGGCGCTTGGCCGAACCGGTTGTGGCGAAAATCTCCTCGCTCGGCACGGCGCAATGGATGTACAGTTCGCTGACCATGCCCGCGGGAATCTTGCTCATGAGGTCTTTGAAGTAGGACTCGGTGGCCTCCAGGCTGGGGGGACCGTCCATGTAGAGCATTTCGGGATGGAGCACGCCCATCTCGTCGGCCTTTTCGATGAGGTAGCCGCCGCCGGCCTTGTCCATGATGTCATGCCCCGCCATGCGGCAGGGGAGGTTGTACTCCTTGGCGAGTTTGAGGTACAGCTCGTGGTAGATCGGATTGTACTGCATGGTGCCCATGTGCGAGTCAATGTGCGTGATGTCCACGCCGCTGGCGATGGCGCGGGCAATCTGGGTGCGCACCTCCTTTTCCACGTCCTCAATGGTGGCGCTGCCGTAGACCAGTATGACATCGTCCCAGAGGTAACCCTCGGGCGAGCAGAGGCTGGGTGCACCGCCGACACCGAGACAGGGGCCCCATTTGTATCCGCCCCATTCGCTGGTGAGCGTGGTGTGCACGCCGACGGCGGCCTGCGGGTGGGCCTTCGCCCACTTGAGCGCCTCGACGTTCCAGCCGCAGGGCATCATCACCGTGGCTGAGGTCAGGCCGCCGCTCTTGAGCGCCTTGATGGTTCCGTCGTTGGTGGCGTGGTTCATGCCGAAGTCATCGCCGTTGATGATCAGCACTTTGGCGTCCTTGGCGAATCCCAACCTTTCGACCAGCGAGGGCTTGGCGGCAGCGTCCTGGGCGGCGCAGAGGGGGGTGGCAAGAACCAGGCAGCACAGCCCGACCGCAACGGCAAAGGCACAATTTTTCATGAACATGACTCCTGTTAAAACGGTTGAAAAGTTCTCTTTGGACCTGCCACCAAGCCCCAAGGTTTCTCATTCCATACTGGACCCGGTACCCCAAGTTCAGGGAGTGATCCTGATGGCATCTTGTCTTGACACGAGCACGCCGCGAAAAGCGGGGACAGACACGCCTTTCAAACTGCCGAAAGGCGAGTCAGTCCCCGTTTTTCGCTCGGTCTTCTTCCTTTGTCTAAGTGCCATCAACTGTGACTCCGTACGCCAGACACCAAGACCCAAGACCCTAGACCCTCGCCGCTCCCGTCCCCGACTGCCGTCGGTAGAGCAGGGCCAGTAGCAGCAGGACAGCCAACGCCGCCAGCGACACCACCGCGCCGACCCGAAGCGACGCCGGATAATACTGAAACACGACCTCACGCGCGCCCTGCCCCACCTCGACACCGCGAAAGACGCCGTCCACCGCCAGCACGGGCGCGGGATTGCCGTCCACGGTGGCTTCCCATCCGGGGTACCACAGGTCGGCCAGCACGAGCACGCCGGGGCGGGTGCCTTCGGCAATGTGGACCACAACGCGGTTGGATTCACCGGGTTCGGCGATGGTGACGTCCGCAACAGGCCCGTCGTCCTTTTCGGGCAGCGTGCCGCCCTCAATCTGGGGCGGACCGTCCAGCCGCAGAGTCTCCGGATCGAACTGGTCAACCTTTCGGCCCGCATAGATCATGCGCGCCCGGGGCCGACTGTCCAGATCTTTGAGCAGGATTGCGCCGGAGGGAAACACCTCCAGGATGTTCAGGGTGGGCCGCAGCACGGCAAACTGGCCCTGGATGTCCTGGCGCGTCAGCAGCAGCGATCCGGCGGCGCCCAGCCGCATCAGGCTGGGGTCGGCCGCAGCGCGCTTGATGAACTTCTCGTAGCGTTGCAGGGTCACACCGGAAGGATTGTAGGCTTGGGCGATGCCGTGGGCCGCCAGTGGCCAGCGGCGGAGCGCCTCGCTGCCGGCGACCCGGTCCTGGGCGTCGCGCAGGCGCGTGATAAACGAGGTTTCGGGAAACACCTCGTCCGCGGAGGTCCATGCCCGGGCGGGGCCGTAGGCCCAAAGGCCTGAAACGGCGGCAATAACCGCCAGTCCGTAGCCCATGATCCGCCGCCTGGGCCGCAGCAGCGTCACCAGCAACAGCAACGTGAACAGCAGTGCCAGCCCCGCCTCTGCAAGCGCGCAATGCAACAGCACCCTGCCCGGCACCTGGCCGCGCAGCGCAATGCCCGCCGCCAGCAGTCCGCCGCCCCACAAGACCGCCGCCCAGAGGAC
>CALDSM010000715.1 GCA_937923585.1 uncultured bacterium | reverse complement strand
CTTCCTCATCGGCCCCGACGGCAGGATCATGCGCACACGGCAGTCCGCGCACGCGGACAGCAGAAACTGGAAGCCCGTCGAACCCCTCGTCGGCTGCCGCCCCGCCCTGCAACTGTGCGCCGCAAGAAACCAGGACGGCCGCCTCGAACTCTTCTACACGGCCGCCGACCGCGCCGTCTGCCATGTCGTGCAGGAGAGCCCCGGCGGGAACTGGTCCGGCGAGAAGGTGCTGTCCCCGCCCCCCCCGCCATCGCGCGCCGGCACGGCCGCGGGCATTTGCGTAGAACAGAACCGCGACGGACGCCTGGAACTGTTCCACATCGGGCCGGACAATGAAATCATGCACAACTGGCAGACGGAACCCAACGGCGCCTGGCACGGCGAAGCACCGCTCGGAGGCAAGAACCGCAACACCGGCACGCAGATTTGTGCGGGCCGAAACGCGGACGGGCGGATCGAAGTGTTCTACGCCGGCACCAACGCCCTTCTTTACCACAACTGGCAGACAACGCCGGGAGGGGATACATGGGCCGGCGAAGAGGCCATTTACGGATTGTCCGACAAGGCCCGCCAGATCTCCGTGGCGCGCAACGCCGACGGGCGGCTGGAAATCTTCTACGTCGGAACGGACGGCCAGTTGTACCGCAATTTCCAGACCATTCCCAATGCGGCCTATCCTGTAACCGTCATAGACTTGGGCCGCCTGCAGCGCGAGGTCTACGACACCGCCAACCCGGATGCGCCGATTATCACCTCTGAAAAACCGCCGCTCATGTGAACCGCGTGCGAATTCAGAGGCACCCCCTTCCCTTTTTGACCGGACAGACAAACAAGGCATACGGGGCAAACCCGGGGGTGCTCCAAGGTGCCTGCATTGACAGAAATGAATTCAGGGGCGGGTGTGTTCAGTTGTCATGTGGCGGGCCATTCAATCTGCATGTGCCCGAGCCACACCAGGCACCCATCAGCCGGCAGGTACGTATGAACAACGGCGGATCACTTCGCGGCGTCAGCTTTCTCAACCACCCGACCCTGAACAAGGGCACGGCCTTCACGCAGGACGAGCGGAGCCGGCTCGGCCTTCACGGGCTGCTGCCGCCGCAGGTCGAGAGCCTGGACCAGCAGGTGGTCCGCGCCTACGAGGCCTACCAGCGAAAAGACGACGACCTGGAACGGCACATCACCCTGCGCGCCCTGCAGGATGCCAACGAGGTCCTTTTCTACCGGCTCCTGCTCGAGCACATCGAGGAAATGACCCCGATGATATACACGCCGGTGATTGCACGGGCGTGCGAGCAGTTCAGCCACATCTACCGGCGGCCCCGCGGCCTGTTCGTATCCTACCCGCTTCGTGACGCGATCCCAGCGCTGCTGCGCAACCGGCCCAACCCCGAGGTGGATGTCATCGTCGTCACGGACGGCGAGCGTGTGCTGGGCATCGGCGATCAGGGCGTCGGCGGCCTGGGCATCCCCATCGGCAAACTCTCCCTGTACACGCTCATCGGCGGCATCCGTCCGGATCGGACGCTGCCGATCATGCTGGACGTGGGGACCAACAATGCTGAACTGCTCCATGACCCCGAGTACCTTGGTTGGCGCCACGAGCGGGTGACAGGCCAGGCCTACTTCGACTTCGTCGATCAGTTCGTCCAGGCCGTCAAGCAGGAGCTGCCGAACGTCTGCCTTCAGTGGGAGGACTTCGCGACGCCGCACGCGCGGCCCATCCTGGAGCGCTACCGGGATGAGCTGTTGACCTTCAACGACGACATCCAGGGCACGGCGGCCGTCGCGTTGGGCGCCCTCCTGGGGGCCGTCGGCGCGACCGGCGGGCGGCTCCGCGACCAGCAGATCGTGTTTCTGGGCGCCGGGTCGGCGGCTGTGGGTGTGGCCGACTACCTGCGGGCGGCGCTGGTGCAGGACGACCTCTCCGAAACCGAGGCGCGCGGCCGGTTCTGGCTGGTGGACAAGGACGGCCTGCTGCACACGGACCGCACGGACCTGACGCCCGAGCAGCGTGTGTACGCCCAGCCTGCTGAACGTGCGGCGAACTGGGTGCAAACGTCTCACGGCACCGTCGGGCTGGCGGACGTGATCAACCGGATCGAGGCGACCGTCCTGATCGGACTGTCCACTGTCGGCGGCGCATTCACCGAGTCCATTGTTCGCGAGATGGCCCGCAAAGCCCACCGGCCGGTGATCTTGCCGCTTTCAAACCCGACGAGCCGTTCCGAGGCCAGTCCCGAAGACCTGCTCCGCTGGACCGACGGACGGGCCCTTGTCGCCACCGGCTCGCCGTACGCGCCGGTGCGTTACGACGGCCGGACGATACACATCGCCCAGTGCAACAACGTGTTCATCTTCCCGGCCATCGGGCTCGGCGTGGTCGCGGCGGAGGCCCGAAGGGTGACCGACGGGATGATTCTGGCCGCCGCGAAGGCGCTGGGGGATCACTCCCCGGCGCGAACCGACCCCTCCGGCGCGCTCCTGCCCGCCCTGCGGGACGTTCGGGCGGTGACGCGTGCGGTCGCCACAGCAGTCGGCCTGGAGGCGCAGCGTGCCGGGGTCGCGCGCAAGACAAGCCCTGAAGAACTCCGCGACCGGGTCGCAGCCACCCAGTGGACGCCGGAGTACCCGCCGGCCGTGTAGACGGCCCGCGTGTCGCTCCCGGTCCAGACGCCGCCTCGCACAGATCGCGCGCGACGGCGGAATGGTCGTCAAGGACACCAGCGCGCCCGGGGCCATCAGCAGCAGCATCACACCCGCGGCATTTGCCAGCCACTTCCTTCCCGGGAGCGCAACCTGCTCACTTGCGCAGCGCCGTCTCGCGTTCGGCGGCGGCGCGGAGTTCCGCGTAAATCTGTCTCGCCGCCGTAACCCGTTCGAGCAGTGCCGGGCCCTGTTTGGCCAGTTCTGTCACGGGCCGGTCCGGGCTGGACTCGCCGTTGGGGTCGCGCCCGGCCTGCGCCTCGGCCACGAGGTGTTCTATCTCGGTGAGGCTGGCCTCCCGCTTGGCGATGAGTTCGGCAACGCTGTCGTGCTTCCAGAACCGGAGTCCCTTTCGCACCACGTAGACGGGCGTGGTGTGGGCCCGCGTGCCGCCGCGGCCTTCGGCCCCGGCCGCAATCCAGAATCCGTTGCCGGACGGAACGGTGAAGTTCACCTCCAGGCTCTTCTGATCGCGTTCTTCCGCAACAACGGTCTTGACCGGGTTGCCATGCACGATGATTTCCAGCCGGCCCGGCACATCGCGCCGCAGATCGCCCCAGGCGCGCGCTTTCACCCGCAGCGGACGGTCCTCCGTGACGTCTATCTGGTCGCCCGGCCGTGCGCCCTGCACGGTCAAGTCCAGCATGATTCCGTTGCTCACGAAGGTGTTGCCGCGCCGTACCGCCTCAAACCAGCGGTCCGCCGTAAACTGCTTCTTTCCAATATGGGCATACACGCGCACTTCACCGACGCTTCCGCCCCAAGGCACATCCGACCCCGCCGAAGCCGTTACTTTGTACCCGAGGTTAAGGAAATCGTAGTAGAGGTCCGTTCCCAGTTTGGCGAACTGCAGGACCTCGGCAAAATCCACTTTCTCTTTCGGGATGTTGATGCTCATGTCGCGGTGTACGAAGAAGAGATCCGAGTTCGTGTGGGCGTACCCCGACAATCCGCCCTGACGGTGTACCTCGTCGAACACGGTGTCATAAAGGTAGTACTGATCCGTGTCGCGGACCATGCGCGTGATGTTCATGGACAGTGTGTGGCCCAGTTCCTCGTGCGTGCGCGGGCACTCCTGTCCGGGTGACACGATGTACCCCCTGTCCTCCACCCGGAACGTCTTGCCGAAGCCGCGCTGCTCGAACCAGGTGCGGTAGATGTCGCCCATCTTCACCACGTTCGCCAGCCGAACGTCCTCCGCCTGTATCCAGTTCATCACCATGCCCGCATCACGGTCGCTCAGTATCTGCGTGTGCACATGGTCGTCGCCCGAGTACCACCCGAGTTTGGCCATGTTGACCCAGCGTTCCGGCCGGTACGTGCGCTCGACGGTCTGACCGGACTCCACCTTGACGGTGTCCTCCACCGGCGCGTGCTCCACGCCGCGCAGCACGGTCACCTCATACTCGCCCGGCGGCAGTGCCATCTGGAACGGTCCCGGAATGCACCAGTAGCGCGCGCCCAGCTTGCCCGGTATGTTCGCGCGGCGCAGGCCGGTGGCGGCCCCCTGCTTGTCGAACAGCATCCCAAAGTCCAGCGCGTTTGCCGGCCGCACCTCGGTGCCGTCCGTCTTCCACGCCAGCCGTATCATCGCGGGGACGGACTTGCCGGAGTCGTCCGACAGCACCCGCACGCCCAGTATTCCGTGGGCGATCGTTATCGTCTCAACAGGAACCACCGTGAGCGTTTCACCGCTTCCGTTGAACTCAAACTCAATCGAAGTACGTCCCTGGGGAATCCGGTCCAATGTGGCCAGCACCCAGGAGGTGCCTTTCTCCGCAACGTCAATGGGAAACTGTGTTCTGGCCGCGTCCACCGACAGGTCAAACGCGGGTGCCATGCACCGCAGCGGCCCTTCTCCGTTTTCGACTCGGAACAGAAAGGCGGCCGAGTCGCCGGGCAGATTCACGGTCGGCAGCGGCGCCAGTCTTGCAGTTTGGCCCGTCATGCGCACAGTTTGCACCCGCGGACACAACTGGAGAACCTCCAACAGCCTTTTGGAAGCCTTCGCGCGCTGTTCCAGCATCTCCGCCTTTTTCTGGTCGTCCGTGGACGCCCTGCCGAGCAGATGCTCCGCCTCGCGCAGATCGCGGTGGAGAGCGTCCAGCGCTTCGCCGTCTGCACTTTCGCACACATACATGCGATGCTGCGCAAGCGCTTCGGCCATGTCCACCGCGCCGGGCAGAGGTTCGGTCTCCTGCGCGGCGCACACGCCTCCCAGGCTCAACACAATAAGGGCCACGCCGAAGGTGAATTTCCGCGTCATGGTTGTCTCCCGTTCTTGTTGCTGCCGGATTCCCACTGGGTGCAACGGGCCTCCGTTATGCGGAGCATGGCACCGTCCGTTGACGGCGGACGCAGACCCTGCGTGTCCGCCGCATGAAAGCGAATTCCTTTCGCCGCCTCCGTGGCTGCCGAAACCATCAGCGGCGCATCGGCCCACAAGCCCGAATCCAGCGCGATGGTGCCGCCCACGCCGAAATCCTTTGGCATGCGCGCGAAATAGGCCAGGTTCAGTTCGTGCGGATGGGCCTCCACACCGGGCGCGTCCCCCAGATCCAGCACGGGATCTCTCAACGGTATCAGCGTCACAGCCTGCCCGTTTACCGTCAGCCGCAGCAGTTGTTCCGCCCGCGCCTGAATATTCTTCAGGTACGACGCCGTCTCGTCCCTCGACAGCTTCCCATCTCCATCGCGATTCATGCGCTGGCGTTCAGCCAGCGACAAGTCCGCGGGAAAGCTGAACTGTATCTTGATGTCAATGTTCGCGGCCCCCACTGAAATGGAAATCCCCTCCCGCACATAATGCTCCAGCGATGTGTGCGCCAAAGCAAACGGCGGCAGGAGCAGCGCCGCGGCAATAGCCCAGCCAAAACGCATGCAGCGCCGGGCACGAAATCCTTGACCATCAACGCACATCATAATGTCCACGATTAGAACACAACCGCCGACGGGCGTCAATTGCGTTGCGTCGAATGCCCTGTGCCACCCGCCGCCGTCATTCGTGCCTGGCGGGTCAATGAGGCGTCCGGTGATATCCGTCTTGGAACTGCTCTGTTGACGCGCCAGCGCCCCCATCCGGGCCGCCGCAGACGCGTCAACCCTGGCCGACATTGTCTTGTCCGTGAGCATCATCCCTTCTTGCATAAGAGGTGTCCGGTGAGAATCCCCTCCTCAAACACCTTCTTCACAACGTGCTCTTTGCGCGGACACTCCTGGGGCGGGCATGAAAGCGCCCGCCGTGACGGTCTGAATTGTGCAGGTTGGCCTATTGTTGCTTCAGGTACTCCAGCGTCTGGCGCAGGGACTGTTCGTCGTCGAAAGTGGGCTCGTATTCAAGGCCGAACACGCCGGTGTAGCCCAGGCTCTCTATCGCGCGGACGATGTAGGCGTAGTTCAGTTCGTTGTCGAAGATTTCGTGCCGGCCCGGCACGCCCGCCGCATGGAAATGGCCGATCACGTCGAGGTTGCGCCGGATGTGCTCGATCACATTGCCCTCCATGATTTGCATGTGGTAGCAGTCGAACAGGAGGCGCAGCCGGGGTGACCCAACCTTCCGGCACAGTTCCGCGCCGCGGTCGCTTGACCACAACCAGTAACCCGCGTGGTCCCGCTCGGTGTTGAGCGGTTCGAGCAGGAGCGTCACGTTGGCCTGTTCGGCCAGTTCCACCGTCGCGCGCAGGCCGTCGAGCACGGACTGCTCCATGGCTGCGTCGGACATCGTCGGAACGACGTTGCCGGTACAGACGATGGTGTTGGGGATGCCGGCGCGGACGTTGAAATCCAGCGTCATCCGCGCGCGATCCAGCCACTGGGCCCGCTTGCCGGGTTCGGTCAACCCGCCGCCGACACTGCCGTCGGGCGCGCCGATGACGGTGTTGGTTATGGTGACGCCGATGTCGCGCGCGAGCGCGCGCAAGTCCTCCGGGGCACCCTTGTGGCTGTCGTCAACGAACCACATTTCAACGTTGCGGAAGCCGATCATGCCGGCCCTGCGAAGCCGTTCTTCAAAAGGCAGTTTGGCAAGCGCCATTTCGATGCAGAGGCCAAGTTCCACGTTCTTTCCCTCCATACTGGAAAACAATTCAACATGAATGTACAGGATACACAGGATAAGGCAGCCGCAACCAAGAATCCAGAAGTCAAAAGTCAGAAGGAACACTGAAGACCAATGTAACCACGGAATACACGCATCTCCACGGAAAAGAACATTCAGACCGAATGGTACCCGCAAAGATCGCAAGGGACGAAAAGAACCGCAACGGCTATCTTATGTTGTTACTCTTCTCCTGTTCCGTGTTGATCCGTGTGTTCCGTGGTTGCTTTCTTCTCTCCTGAACTCCCATGTCACCCGCGTAGCAGAACGCGCAGCACTTTGTTGATGCCCCATGCAATCGCGGCGCAGTCTTCCTCGCTCGCATGCCGGTTGATGTCTATGATGACAGCACGGGCCAGGAGGTCAAGCGTGCGCGGGCACATGTCACGGTCGTATGTCGGCAATTCGTCCTTGGGCATGCCGCTCCAGGGCAGGCCGTCCGCGGCGACCGCCTTCTGTTCCATGACGTGGTCCCAATACCGGTAGACGTGCCAGTCGCGGACGGTGGCGTCGTAGATGCCGCCGGCCGGCACGCCCTTCTCGGCGAGCTTCATGCGCAGGCGCAGGACGTT
>CALDSM010000714.1 GCA_937923585.1 uncultured bacterium | reverse complement strand
GACCACCGAGATCTACACTCTTTCCCTACACGACGCTCTTCCGATCTGCACCTGCCTCAGTCGCTGGCGGAAACGGCTTTCAGAAAGTGAGTGGTGTGCGGCCTCCCCGCCCGCGGCGGGCGGGGAGGTCGGCAGCGGCGGCAAGAATTGAACCTACGATCTTTGGCAGCCCGTGCGGGCCTATCGAAGCCGGTGCGAAGTGTTGGCACCATCGGCCGCAGAGAAGGAGTCTCCGCGTGCGGGGCCGAAAAGGTCTCCGAGACCCCACATATGAGACCGTTGGGTGCTGTCTGCAATCCGTGCCCTCATACTGGCAATGCAGGCAGACACAATAACAGCGATCGGGGTTCTGGTGGTTGTGAAGGCAGCCATCCTGGGTGGGCCGTCCAGGAGGTCACGAAGCCGGTGCTTGGCAATCCGGAGAATTGTTGTCTCCAGGCCCCTGTGCACCTGCTTGCCGCACCCGTCATACCATTGGGCGTAGTATGTGCCTGTCTTGCCGCGACGTTCTAGACTCGCCATTTTTTTCCCCTCCTGTACCATGTCAATATAGATTTGGGAGGTAAAAGGCGGGTCCGATTTCTGGGGGTGGATTTTTTGTAGGGTACAGTTTAGGGTACAACCACCCAAAAAGAGAAAGGACTTGCATCGCTGCAAGTCCTTTGCTCACAATTGGTAGCGGGGGTAGGATTTGAACCTACGACCTTTGGGTTATGAGCCCAACGAGCTACCAGGCTGCTCCACCCCGCGATAGGGTCGCTGTTAACAAATGAAGTATACCACCCGGCTAGGGGAGCAATCAAGGTCACCCAAATGCCAGTGTCACCCAAAATGGCAAATGAGTCGTGACAAATGAAACGCCACCTCTTGACAGCAAATCAAGTCTGCTCTATACTCGGACTATCGTCTTGGGTAGTGCATGCCAGTAAAGGAATATGCCATGTGGTTGGAGACGATGGAGTCGGGTGTCGCCACGTGCAGCGCGAACAGCGCCGGCACGCTGGGCACACTTGGTGCGGAGCTGTCGCGGTTGGGGTGCGGTTGCAGGAACTGCGGTTTTCTGGGGCTGGTCTTTGTTCCCAAGAGCACCGGCGGTTTCAACTTGGAGAACGGCCTGCTCCACTACTGGGACCTGGGGGTGAACATGTACCTCGACTGGGACCGCACTTTGGAGACGCTCCGCTCCCTGCCAACCCATGCCGGGCAGCAGGCGGTGAGCCGCGCGCTGCTCGAATTGGGCCGCTGACGGGCAATGCACCGGGCAGACACCCCCTTCTGACCTCTCGAATCAGGTGCGCGCAACCGTTTGAGCGGTGAAATGCGACCGCACGGCAGACCGGAAAGCCCGCACCACGCTGAACTGTATCCCATGGCCGTTTGGGGGATTGTGGGTTCCCGTTTTCGGTGCTATACTGCCATTGCCTATGGCTGAAAAGGTTCAGTCAGCCAGCCGCAATGGAGGTTGCCGTCATGAAGTCCCATGGTTGGAAGTCAATGGCGTTCTTCAGTGTGTTGTGCGCGTTTCTGGCCCTGTCGCTTGCGGGGTGCCCGCCGTGGACGCACGGCCCGCGGGTGACGATTGTGAAGGACGGCGGGGAGGCGGTTGGCATCTCCCTTTCGCTGGCCGCCGGGGCCATGCTCGCACTGCAGGCCCAGTCCACGGCTGCCGGTGATTCCTTTTCGTGGTCCAGCAGCGCGCCGGAGGTTGCCACGGTGGACGACGCGGGGCATGTGACCGCGGTCGGCCCCGGCACGGCCACCCTCACGGTGACGGGTTCGGCCAGCCACGCCAGCGCCAGCATCGCGGTGCTGGTGTTATCTAACGCCGAGGGAGAAGCCGAGGGTGAGAGCCAGCCAGAAGGCGAGGGCGAAAACCTAACCGAGGGCGAGGTCCAGACGGAAGGCGAAGGGGAAGCCGGGTGCCGGGAGGAGCCTGTCCAGATGATACCCTTCTCTGGGCGTTTCGGATATGGACTCGCCGGGGCGTTTGGTTTCACGGGGTCGCTGACCAAGCAGGCGCTCACCGACCCCGCTTGGCTGCTTGAGGGAACTTTCATGCTCCCCAACCCCGGATACACCCTCAGCCCGCCGGATATACGCATTCAGGAGTCCTACCCGGAGCAGGTGTCCGTGACGATGGTGATCACGCCCCCGCCACCCGGCACCTACTGGCCCCAGGTTATCGTGCCGTCACGCATCCAGGCTGAGATTGCCGTTGCCAACCGGGCAACATTCAAGATCCGCCCGCTGACCTGCCCGCCGGGCGACCTCGAAGGCGAACGTGAAGGCGAGGGCGAGGTTCCGGGTGAAGGTGAAGGCGAAGGCGAATGGGTGCCGCAGGGCGAAGCGGCCTGGATTCCGGGAGATGCGGGTCCCGCCGTTTGGGCCGTCCGGCCGCAGGCCGCGACCGAGGCGGATGTTTTTCATTTCTCCGGACCGTCGGCGGTGTACCAGAATCTCTGCCACGCGCAGGCGGCCGTGGGCGAACCCGAAATCATGATAGACCCGTCCGGCCACCGCATACGGCTGGTATTCATGCCGCTTACATTCTTCGCGCCCTGCAACGAGGTCCGCGAACCGGTTGCGGGCATACAAGGTGCTTTCGGACCGCTCGAAGCGGGCGACTGGACCTTCTCCGCGCAGAGCGACGCCGACCCACGGTTGAACTTCAGCCTCACCCTGCACGTCGGTTCGGCAGTGCCCGGACCGGACCCGCATGTGAAGCCCATTCCGGACGACCCGGACGGGAATTATCTTACGGCCGCGGAAGAAGAGGCGCTTGGCATCCCCCAAGATGAACCGACCCAATCTGCCGGGGAAGTCCCGGCGGGGGTACGCATGGCGCACCAGTTGTTCAGGCAAATTGAGCAGTTACCCCTGTGCCCGGTACCGGTGCCTGATGCGGGCGGGGACCCCTCCACCACCGCGATTCCGGCAATTCTGCCGCGCTGCAAAACGCCCATGGAAATGCGTTGCACGGAGGAGTGCTCCGTGTGCGGCGAGCCCTGCAACTGCGGCTTTGTGGCCATCAACCGCCCAGGGGCGGTGGAACCGGCGACGGGGGTGGCCGCCCCGCTTCAGGTGAGTTTCGCGGCGCTTCATTATATGCAGCACGGCTCGTTGAGCTTCGGCTGGAAGAACGGCGCCTATGCCGGACGTGTGGATGTGGTGGCGCTGGTGCGTCTCTTTAACCTGCCGCCCGACCCGCTGTCGGAGTTGATCGGCCTGTTCCTCAGGTCGGATGCGGACGGCAACGGGTGCCTGTCGAAGGAAGAAATCACGACCGTTGTGCCGTCGCTGGACGACAAGTTCTTCGGTCTCCTGCAGCAGTTGGTGCAATGCCCCTATGCCGGGCCGCTTGTGGACGGCACGGTTATAAACCGGCCGCAACCGGTGGATGAAATATGCTTCTGCGGCAATTTCAATGCGACTCCCGAGTTGATCAAAGAGGCCTTGTCCGCCGTACTGGCCATGGCCGATGCGGACGGCGACCAATCGCTTTCATTGGCCGAGGCGCAGGCATTCGTGCCGTCGCTGACCGACAGAGTCTTCAGGTTCCTGGACCGGAACGGCGACGGCTTCATCAACGGCGCCGACCTCCCGAATCCGCCGCCGCCCCCGCCGCCGATGGAGTGGATTGCGAACGGGCAATGTCCGGAAGCATGGACAATTGACCCGGCCGCGCCGATGGCCGGCAGTCCCATTCACTTCTCCGGCCCCACGCCGACCTTCGGCAACGTGTGCGAGGCAAATTCGCTGATGGGCACGCCCTCCGTGAGCATTGACCCGGCCGCGCAGCGGATAGAACTCCGGTTCAGCCCGCCGCCGGGGCCTGTACCCTGCCCGTTGAACTACGCCCCCGTTTGCGGCCTGCAGGGAATTATCGGGCCGCTCAGGGAAGGGTTATGGACCTTCTTCTGCCTGCATCCCAAAGCGACGTTCCAGTTGGAATTCACCGTGCAGGGAGGACCGCCGCCGGCAAACTGCGTCGAGGCCCGGTGGATTCCCGGCGAGACCGGACCCAAGGATTGGGCCGCGGAGATCTTGCCGCTGGGCGCACCCGTGAACGGCATTCGCATTTCCGGCTCGACACCGGTGTCCGCCAACGACTGCATGGCCCAAGCGGTGCTGGGCGGATGTCCCTTGGTGTGCAGGAACGACAGCGCGCGCACGCTGACACTGCTCTTCGAGGGACCGGCCCCGGATGCCTGCTATCAGGTGTATGCCCCGGTCTGCGGGCTTGCCGCGCAGATTATCGGCATACCGAACGGCACATGGACCTTCTCCGCGCCCACGCTGACTCCGCCGGTGTTGCTGACCTTCACGATAGGCAACGGCCCGGGTTCTCCTGATTACTGAAGACCATCAGGCGGGACGCACACGTATCCGGTCAGCACGGCTCACTTGCCGGGAGTCTGCCAACTGTACAGGTGTGAGCCGCTGCCGAAGTAGATGCGGCCGTCGAGCAGGTCGCCGCCGGGCTCGATGGTCACGGGAGATTCGGCCAGCATCGTGATGGCGTGCGTCGTTAAATCCACGCGGGCGATGCCCTTGTGAAACAGCATGTAGAGCGCACCGTCGGGTCCGGGCACGAACACACGCGGGCCCTGCTGATGGCATGTGGGGCCGAACTTCTCCGCCGTGTTTTCCTCGTGGACCACTTTCCGTTGGGCGGGGTCGAACACGAAGAAACGCTTCGAGTCCGCCACGCCGCAGACCAGTCCGTTGGGTGCGGCGTGCAGGTCCGTGTACTCCTGAACGCCGGGAAACACCACTTCGTGCCATTCGACCTTCTTTGTGGCCATGTCCATGATGTACAGTTCGGCTTCCTTCGCCTTCTTCTCCCCGCCGGTGCCTGCGCCGGTGGTGGTGCCGCCAAGCAGCTTGTTGTCCGGCAGCGCCGCGAGGCTCATCGTGGAGTGCTCCGGCAGGATATCCGTGTGTTCGACGAGCGTCCGGGTCCCTGTCTCGCGGTCCCAGAAGAGCAGTCCGCCGCCCGTGTAGCCGTAGCCGGGCGTCCCGGCAAGTACCAGCCGCTTGCCGTCGGGATGGGCCAGCAGTTTGTGCGGACGGTGAATGGGCGGTGTGCAGTCCGTGAGGAAGAGCGGATTGCACCCGGGCTTGTTCTTCTCGGTCGCCACCCATGCCGCGGCCGGGTCCCATTCCAGCAGGAATCCGCCGCCGTATCCACCAATAAAGAAACGGTCACCCTGCCGCGCCACCGTGTTCGCCTGGCCGTAACATTCGCGGTTGACCCACGCGTCCGTCTTCGGGTTGTAGCTGAAAAAACGCATGGGAAACGCGGTGCCGCCGCAGACCGTGCCGTCGGGTGCGGCCGCCACACCCATGATGTGGGCGCCCTCGCTGGCGTAGTCGAAGCTCAGCTTCTTTGATTCGCCCGTCTTGGGATCGTCCACCACCATGGCGCGCTCCACAAGATCGCAGCTTTGCAGGCGCTTGCCGTCCGGAAACTCGCGATGGAACAGGCTCTGACTGTCCGTGATGATGGGTTTCTTCTGAAGCGCCGCCGGTTCCGGACATTTTGTGCGCTCGCCGTTGCAGAACTCATACCAGTCCTCTTTCCCGCCGCCGCCGGCATGCCCGTACACGCGCCCGTTCGTGTAACGGCAGACATAACCGTACCCCTTGATGCGTTCCGTCTCCTGTAGCATGGGCTTTGCCTCACCGGAGCGTGGGTCCAGCGCGATGATCTGGCTGGCTGTGGCGCCGAGTCCGAAATAAAGCCACCCCTTGTCGTCGGCCGCCACGGCGCGCTGGTACTGGGCCCAGTTCTCTTTGTGGACGCGTCCGTAATCCTTGAACGCGCCCGTCGCCGGGTCGTAGGACACCACGCCGCTGTCCGGATAGGTGACGGACCAGATGACGCCGTTGTCGTCCTCCGTCATGCCCATGGCCATCTGTGGCGTTGTGTTGGCCGAGAAGGTAAACGCGCGTTTCACCGGGTCAAACTCCGCAAAATGGCTGTTGAAGTGGGTGTAGAACTTGTTCTTGCTGGAGAGTATGGAAGCATAGGGGCAGTCGCCGCCCGGCGGGAAAGGCATGGCGACCTGCTCGCTCTTGCCGGTCTCGGCGTCAATCATCAGCAGTGCATAGCCGCCCCGGCAGTCGAACAGCCACGCTAGCACCACGTCGCGGCCGTCCCCGTCCACCGTGGCCACGATGCCGCGGTGGTTGCTCACGGGTGTGGCCACTCCATGATGGAGGAAGCCGTTGCCCAAATCCTCCGTCGCGGCGGACGCGGGCGGCATCCACGCGGCCGTCGCCGCAAGACCCAGCAGAATCAGTTGTCGCTTCATCGTGGCTCCCATGTTCCTCCTCCCTCTTCGCGCCGCACTTTCTGTTCAATCCTTCACTGCGACATTTGCGGCGAACGCGCATTCTGTCACAGCAGTCCGACGGGGATGGCGGTTATCTTGTCGGTCAGGGGCATGCGCTCCCTGCACAAGCATATCACTCCGCCCTCGCCGACGGATTTTCCCAGACGTTCCAGTGTCGGGAAAGCGCGCACCCAATCGCGGCTGGGTGTGGCGCCCCGCTTGATTTCCAGCGGAAACAGCGTCTGGTCCTGATCGAAGACCAAATCAATCTCCCTGCCGTCCCTGTCGCGGTAATAATAGAGGTTCGGTGTCCGCATGCGGTGCCACCAGCTCTTTAGTGTTTCCGTGAAGACGTAGGTCTCAAACATCGCTCCGCTCATGGCGCCCGCGGCAAGCGTCTCCGGGGAGGACCATTCCGTCAGATAGGCGCACATGCCCGTGTCCAGAAAATAGAGCTTTGGTGCCTTGACGAGGCGTTTGGTTACGTTGGTGTGATAGGGCTGCAGCAGGACCGCCTGGAAACTCGCCACCAGGATGGACAGCCATGCCTTGGCCGTCATCACCGTCACGTCCACGTCCCTTGCTAGTTCTGACACGTTCAGCATTTGCGCCGTCCGGGCTGCGCAAGCCTTCACGAACCGCAAGAACGACTGTTGGTCGCCCACCTGCGTGAGATCGCGCACGTCCCGTTGAAGATAGGTCTGGAGATAGGAACTGAAAAACAGGTCACGGTCCCGAACGGCACCGGCATGCAGCGCCGGGAAGGATCCCATCCAGATGCGCTTGAACACCGCGTCCAAATCAGACGCGCCCGAGGTCGCCGCGCGCGCCTCAAGACAGTCGGCAACCGGCAGGAAGGGGGCCAGGCGGCACTCCCGCTGCTCGAGTTCGCGGCGGGAAAACCCCAGCAGGTTGATCACTGCCACCCGTCCCGCAAGGCTCTCGGTGATCCCTTTCATCATCTGGAACTGCTGGGAACCGGTGAGCCAGAACGCACCGCAGTCTCGCGATGTGTCCACCGCCATCTTGATGTAGGGCAGCAGCCGGGGGGCATACTGCACCTCGTCAATCAGCACCGGCGGCGGATACCGCTGCAGGAACAGGGCCGGGTCCTCGCCGGCCAGTTCCCGCAGCGTCAGGTCATCCAGCGTGACATACCGCCGTTCCCTGCCGCAGAGGTGGCGCAGCAAAGTGGTCTTGCCCACTTGGCGTGGTCCCGTCAACAGCAGCACCGGAAACTGAGTGGACGCGTCCATAAGCGCCGATTCAAGGGTGCGCGATAAGTACATGAAGCTCCTCGGCTGATTTATAGTCCAACTATAATATAGCCGAAGCCCGGCCGCCCGTCAAATGCTGGCGTAGCGTAGACAGAATTCTTTCCAAGAATGGGAAAGAGGCCCTAAAGGTGACGTTCCGCATTCCAAGCCGGATTGATTTGGCGTCTGCACGGGGACTACGCTTCATGGATAAGCAGCGTCGTCGGGAGACTTTCTGGGAAGTACGACCATGCGCCGCATGGTTCAAGGAGACCGGGTATGAACCATTCTGATTGGGGATGCGTGGAATGGGCCGGAGGCGCAAACGCGCGCATTTCGCGGCGCGGCTTCCTGCGCGGTGCGGCCGCCGCGGCGGCCTTCACGATAGTCCCCTCGCACGTCCTGGCCGGCAGCACTGCTGCGGCGCCGAATGACAAACTTAACATGGCGTTCATCGGCGTGGGCTGGCAGGGCATGTACAACCTGCAGACCTTTCTGCAGGATCCCGACGTGCGGGTGGTGGCGGTGTGCGACGTCAACAGGGAGGGCCCCTACCTGGGGCGCGGCATCGCCGGGCGCGAACCGGGACGCCGGATGGTGGACGACTACTACGGAGAAAAGGGGACCGGCTGTGCAACCTATGTTGATTTCCGCCAGATGCTGGACGAGCGGAACGACATTGACGCGGTGGTCATCACCACGCCGGACCATATACACGCCGTGGCCGCCCTGGCGGCATTCAAGAAGGGCAGACACGTTTTCTGCGAAAAGCCGCTGGCCCATTCGGTGGCCGAGGTGCGCATGATGACCGAGGCGGCGCGGCAGGCGAAGGTGGCCACGCAAATGGGCAACTGGGGCCACGCCAAGGAGGACATCCGCCTGCTCTGCGAATGGATTTGGGACGGGGCCATCGGCGAGGTGCGCGAGGTGCATGCATGGACGAACCGTCCCGGCGGCTGGTGGCCCCACGGCATTGACCGGCCCACGGAAGAACCACCCGTGCCCGAGGGGCTGGACTGGGATCTTTGGCTCGGTCCGGCGGCACAGCGTCCCTATCATCCGGCGTACCTGCCGTTCATCTGGCGCGGCTGGTGGGACTTCGGGTCCGGCGCACTCGGCGACATGGGCTGCCACATCCTGGACCCGGTGGTGTGGGCGCTCCGTCTTGGAAGCCCCGACACCGTTGAGGCGAGTTCCGTCAAACTGAACACCCGCGCCACACCCTTCGGCGCCGAGATGCCCTCGGGAAAGGTCCATCCGGAGACCACCACGGCCGCGGCCATCGTGCGGTGGGAGTTTCCCGCCCGCGGCGACCTGCCTCCACTCCGCCTCACCTGGCATGACGGCGGGCTGATGCCGCCGCGGCCCGACGAACTCGAGCCGGGCAGGAAGATGGGCGACAACGACGGGGGTGTTCTCTTTGTCGGTGAAAAGGGCAAACTCATGTGCGGCTGCTATGGCAGCGACCCGCAACTGATTCCGGAATCGAGGATGAAGGCCTACAAACAACCCCCGAAGACGCTGTCCCGTTCCATCGGCCACTATAAAGAATTCACCCGCGCCTGCAGGGGCGGAGAAGCGGCATGCGCCAATTTCGATTACAGCGGGCCGCTCACGGAAATCGTGACGCTTGGAATTGCGGCCATCCGTTCAGACACGAAACTGCGCTGGGACGGGGGCAAGATGGCGTTTGCCGACGCGCCCGAGGCAAACCGACTTCTCATCCCGGTTTGCCGGGAAGGCTGGAGTCTTTAGCCGCAGTTGCCCGACCCGGTCAACTCGCCCGGGATGAGATTATCCCATGCCCGCATTCGTGGTAGACTAGCCGCCAGTCAACGGTAGGAGTCCGTGTTTCCATGAACGACACGAGGACGGCGGGGCGTGACAGGAGGAACCTTGCGCTGGTGGCGGGCGCGATGGCGGTGCTGTTGATCGGCGGCGCACTGCTGACCTGGCTCACCATTCACAAGACGGACCGTGCCATGCGGCAGTCGCTGCTGGAACAGGCGCGCCTGGCGGCGCGCATGATCAACATGGATCATGTCAAAGCGCTCAAAGGCGACAACACCGACTTGGGGACGCATGACTACGAGCGGCTCAAGACGCAGTTGGCCGCCGTCAAGGACGCCAGCCAGAACTGCCGGTTTGTCTACCTCATGGGCGGCAGGCCCAACGGCGAATTGTTCCACCTGGTGGACAACGAGCCCCCCGATTCGCAGGCATCTTCGCTGCCCGGCCAGGAGTTCACGGAAGGAAGGGAGGAATTCCGTCGCGCCATGTCCACCGGCGCTGAGGTTGTTGCCGGTCCCGAGACCGACCACCTGGGAACGTGGGTGTCGGCGGTGGTTCCGCTGAATGACCCAACCTCGGAAAAAACTGTTGCGTTGCTGGGCATGGACGTGGACGCAAGCAGATGGAGGCGCTCAGTTCTCGTTGCTGCGGCGGGACCCACGGCCCTGACGCTCCTGGCACTGGTGCTGCTGGTGCTGAGCGTGTTGCTGGCCCGGTCCCGGCACCGCATGCTGGCGCAGCAGAAATCACTGGAGGAAAGCCAGGCGCACTACAAGCGCATCACGGAAACGATCACGGACTATGTCTACATGGTGCTGGTCAAGGACGGAAAGGCCGTGGCCACGATACACGGTCCCGGATGCCAGGCCGTCACCGGATACAGCCAGGACGAATTCGGCCATGATCCCTCGCTTTGGCTGAACATCGTGCCTCCCGAGGACCGCGCTCAGGTTGCCGAACAGGCCCGGCTGGCCGCGGCCGGGGAGAATGCCGCACCTGTCGCCTACCGCATTGCGCACAAGGACGGCAGTGTCCGCTGGGTGGAGAACACACCGGTCTTCCATCGGGATGTGCGGGGCACGCTCCTCAGTTACAACGGCCTCATCCGCGACATCACCGAGCGAAAGCGCGTGGAAGACGCGCTGCGCGAGGCGGAGAGGCGGGCCAGCCTGCAGCGGGCCGCGGTCGCGGAGATCGCAACCGAGCAGATGCGGGGTGCCGCGGGCCTGACCGGCACTTTGGATCGAATCACAGAGGTCCTCTCCCATACGCTGGGCGCCGCGCGCACCAGCATCTGGGAACTTCCGACAGAAAACGGCAGGCTGCGGTGTCTGTCGCTCTATGAAGCGGAGAAGCCCGGACACAGCCGCGGAGCGGTTATTGCGCCGGAATCGTTTCCCAACTATTTCAGGGCCATCATGCAGGAGAACCGCATCTCCGCGGATGACGCCCGGAACGACCCCCGCACCTGCGAACTTGCCGAAAGCTACCTGAGACCGCTGGGCATCGCCTCCATGCTGGATACGGGCATTCTCATGGAGGGCAGGCTGGCGGGGGTGGTGTGCTGTGAGCATGTGGGAACCCGGCGAAAATGGCATTCCGACGAGGAATCATTTGCAGGCACCGTCGCCGCCATCGTTGCCCAGGTTCTTATCGACACTGAACGCAGGCGGGCGGAAGGGGACTTGCGCAGTTCCAGGTCGTTAATGCGCCTCGTCATGAACAGCATCCCGCAGTTCATCTTCTGGAAAGACCGGCAGTCGGTCTACCTTGGCTGCAATCAGAACTTTGCCCGCGTGGCGGGCGTCGGCCTGCCGGAACTCATTGTGGGAAAGACCGATTACGACCTGGCGTGGAAGAAAGAGGAGGCCGACTTCTTCCGCAAGTGCGACGAGCGGGTGATGGGTTCAGGCCTGCCCGAATACCACATCATCGAGCCGCAGCAGCAGGCTGACGGCAAACAGGCGTGGCTGGACACCAACAAGGTCCCCCTCTTTGACGATGGGGGAAAGGTGATCGGCATCCTGGGCACCTATGAGGACATCACCGAGCGGAGGAGGAACGAACAGGAACTGTCGGCCAATTATCTTAGAACGCAGACCCTGCTGCATCTCGGCCAAATGGCCGGTGCGACGCTGAAAGAAATCACGGACTTTGTTATGGAGAAGGCGGTCGAACTGACCCAGAGCAGGATTGGATACCTGGCCTTTCTCAACGACGATGAAACGGTGCTCACCATGCACTCCTGGTCGAAGGAGGCCATGCAAGAGTGCGCCGTAGACGACAAGCCCATCATCTATCCCGTGGTGGACACCGGCCTGTGGGGCGAGGCGGTTCGGCAGCGCAGGCCCGTCATCACGAACGATTATTCCGCCCCAAGTCCCTGGAAGAAGGGTGTTCCGGACGGCCATGTGCGGGTGATGCGCCATATGAACACGCCGGTCTTTGACGGCGACAGGATGGTAATTGTCGCGGGCGTGGGAAACAAGACGGAAGAGTACACGCAAAGCGATGTCCAGCAGCTCACGCTGCTCATGCAGGGCATGTGGCGTCTGGTGGACCGCAAGCGGGCCGAGGAGGACCGGGTAAAACTCCAGGCGCAGTTGAACCAGTCCCAGAAGATGGAATCGGTGGGACGGCTGGCCGGCGGGGTGGCCCACGATTTCAACAACATGCTCGGCGTGATTCTGGGCCATGCCGAACTGGCCCTGGAGCAGGTGCGTCCGGACCAGCCAATTCACGCCGATCTTCAGGAAATCTGCAGGGCGGCCGAGCGCTCCGCCGAACTCACGCAGCAACTGCTGGCCTTTGCCCGCAAGCAGACTGTCGCGCCCAAAGTGCTTGATCTGAACGAGGCCGTGGAGGGGACGCTCAAGATGCTGCGGAGGCTCATCGGCGAGGATGTCGGCCTTGCCTGGCTGCCGGGCAAGAATCTCGGCCCGGTCAGGATGGACCCGTCGCAGCTTGACCAGATACTGGCAAACCTGTGCGTCAACGCGCGCGACGCCATAGGGGACTCGGGCAAGATAACCATCGAGACAGAGGCTGTCCTTTTTGACGACGCCTGGTGCGCCGAACATGCCGGCTTTGTCCCGGGCGCATACGTGCTCCTCGCTGTCAGCGACAACGGCTGCGGCATGGACAAAGACACGCTGGACAAGCTTTTTGAGCCCTTCTTTACCACCAAGGAGGTTGGCAAGGGCACCGGACTGGGCTTGTCCACCGTCTACGGCATTGTCAGGCAAAACAGCGGGTTCATCACCGTGTACAGCGAGCCGGGCCTGGGCGCCACCTTCAGGATCTACCTGCCCCGCCACTTTGGCAAGGCCGAACCGGTCCCCATCGAGGCTCCTCCGAGGCCCGCCGCGCGCGGTCACGAGACCGTTCTGCTGGTGGAGGACGAACCGGCCATACTGAAGATGGCCTCCGCGATGCTCCAGCGCCGGGGTTATGCCGTCCTGGCCGCCGACTCGCCCGGCGAGGCGCTTCGCCTGGCCGAAACCCATGCCGGGCGGATTGACCTGCTCATGACCGACGTGGTCATGCCCGAAATGAACGGACGGGACATGGCCGCAAACCTGCTCGCGCGCAACCCGAATCTCAAGTGCCTGTTCATGTCGGGCTACACAGCCAACGTCATTGCCCATCACGGCATGCTGGATGAGGGCGTGCATTTCATCCAGAAGCCCTTTACGACACAGGTTCTTTCCGAGAAGATCCGGGAAGTGCTGGACAGCCGCTGAGAGGGACAGGCGGGGAAGGCGGACTCGGTCAGGGTTCGGAAGACGTTGAACCGGCCATGTATGCCGGATGTTCCAGGGCTTTGGGCAGTTCAAATGAACCCCAGTAGGCCCGGTCGGCCGCGTAGTAATCCAGTGGTGAGGCTGGGTCGAAGGTGTCGGCAAGCACTTTGTACCGCTTCATTTCCCGGATGTAGGGCAGCGGCGGCTGAAATCCCTTCATGTCAAAGCGCTTGATCTGGTCCAACTGCCGTTTCCCCGCCACGCAAAGGGCCAGCAGCTTCTGGTAGTCCGGATCGTCCTTGTCTTTGAAGAACGGCAGGTCGTTCCCGGCGGGGTCTTTATAGCGGCATATGCCGTAGCCGCCCGCCTGCTCCGACAGCGGCGCCAGGAGGATCATGGACTGTTCGGGCCGGGTTAGGTTGAACACCAGATGGCGGCTGCGCAGCAGGCGCGGGTCATTCCACGCATCGGGGCGCCAGAAGGAGATGCCGTTTTCGTCGGAGAGCGTCGCGGGCAGGCTGTTGGCGTTCGTGTGGCAGGCGGCGCAGCGGGTGCCAATCACGTCTGCGGCAGCCTTCGATTCGGGCCACCGGTTGTCGTTGCCGGTCAGTTTGTTTTCCGCATAACCGCCGATGCATCCCGAGCCGAGCGCGGCGTAGGTGCCGGGATAGGCCGCGCCGGTCTCAATCCAGTAGCGAACCATCGCCGTTTCCTGCGGTGACAATTGGACACCGTGATGCTGTCCGCCTATCTTCTGCATCAGCGGACTGGCCGCCGCACCAATGTTGCGGGGGGCCAGGTTGCTCTTGGCCAGGTCGCGGCCGTCCGCGATCTGGCCGCGCACCGTCAGCACGGCGTAGCTGTGCGAGAACATCACGCCGCGGTCGCCGCTGAGAATCACGCCGCCCGCCCGCGGACCGAACGCCGCCCCGTTGTGCCGCGCATAGTCATGGCAGGACAGGCAATGCCGGTCAAGGATGGGCTGAATATCCCGGGGAAAATCAAAGACTTCCGGGATGCCCCTGACCGGTTCGATGACGCTGGGCGCGCGATCCAGCGCCTTCAACTGCGCCCGTTGCGGGTTGCGTCCCGACGAGGTGCGCGGCTCGTGGCAGCCGACACAACCCATCGTTTCACCGGGCATGACTGCCAGAAAACTCTGCATGCGTTTCACGGAATTGTCGTTGCCGTCCAGCGCGACGAAGAACAGCGACCGTCCGGCGGGCACCTCCAGGTACGCCGACCCGTCCTCCTCCACCGGCACGGTGCCGAGCACCCGTTCCAGTGTGAAGGTTCCGCCGTAACTGAGCGGGTCCATGCCGCCCGTGTAGTTGATGGGTTTGGGCAGGGTCTCAATGACAAGCAGTTTCCGGATGTCGCCCGGCGCAACGCCGGTCATGTTGCGGCCGATGTTCACGTTGGACAGGATCAGTTTGCCCGTGGTTTGGGTGCGGTCCGCATGCGGGGGAATGACGGGTTCCTGCGGGCGCGGCACCAGCGGCCGCGGTTCGTGCAGTTCCAGCTTTGCGGGGGAATCGGGCAGCGTGTACAGGCAGGTTTCATTGCCCATGCGATCCAGCAACCGGAGGTCCCTGCCGCGCGCGGCAAGAAACACGTCGCGGGTAACCGCGCAAGGATCGCGGTAGCCGACGCCGGTAAGGTTGTGAATGGAGGGCAGTTCATCGGGCCCCTTCTTCACATTGACCAGCGCAACCATGCCCGCGTGCTCTTTCGCGCCGTGTCCGGGCGAGTTGATGAAGAGCACCTCGTCCATGCCCGGAACGGGCTTGGCATCTATGAACACCCCGCCGGGGTGCATGTTGCCGAAATGGATCATTTGCCCGGTGCCGTCGGGATTCATGGTCCACAGATGGTGATAGTCCACCTGGCTGCGGTCCACATACTCCCAGCGCGTGTACAGGATGCGCCCGTCGCTCATGGGCCAGGGCGTGTTGTCCTGCTCCAGGTTGGCCGAAATCGGCAAGATACCCGTGCCGTCCGCATTGCAGCGGTGCGCGACGGCCACCTGCGTGAGCCAGCAGTTCACCCAGCGCCGGCAGCGGCTCGACACAAACACAATGCCTCCGTCCGGCAGCCACGCCGGTTCGATGTCGTCATAGTCGCCAAAAGTCAGTTGTTTGAGGTCCGACCCGTCGGCGTTTATGGTGAACAGGTGAAAGGGGTCGGTGCCGGCCTTGCGCCACGAAAACAGGATAGTGTGCCCGTCGTAATGGACCGCCGGATCGCGCACCGTCCCCCCGGCATCCTCCAGCAGCGGCGTCACCGCGCCCGAAGCCACGTTCAACTTGTACAGGCCGCCGCCCGTTGCGTAGGTCTTGGCGTTTGCGTCCGGAGCGAAGTAGCTGATGTTGGCGTACCAGTGGCCGTCGGGATGCAGCGGCCGCGCGGCAAAGACCATCTCCCGGATGCCCGCCTCATCCAGACCGGCCCGCAGCCGTTCGCGGGCGATACGCCGGGCCTCGTCGTGCGCCGCCTTCATCCGTCCGCGCAGCCCCGAAAGTGCCCCGGCCAGTTCCGGGTCGGTCGAACGAATCTCCCAGATGGAGTAGAGCCCGCACGGCCCCGGCTTGTGGCACAGGATGCGCAGATAGCGCCCTTTGCCGGAAAGACGGTCCAGCGTTTCCTCGCCCCCCTTGCCTGCGGTCTGGTGGTGGAGGGACTTCCAGCGGGTTCCGTCGTTGGAGACCAGTAATTCGTAATCCACCGCGGCCGCCACCTCCCACACAATCGTCAGGGACTTGATGCGGATCTTTCGGCCCAAGTCGGCCTGGAGCCAGACTTCCGGGGTGTTGTATGCGCTGGCCCAGCGGGTTTTCGGGTTGTCATCGAAGGCGAACTCCGCGAGGTTCGGATCGCCAAACGTCGAGGATGCCGTGACCGGGAAGGCGCTGGCCGGGGTGTCGGGCGCGGCGGCCGCGACGGGAACCGGGGCAAAGAGAATCATCAGGAAAAGACTTGGAAGGAGGGACAGGAAGATCTTCAAGCGGTGCCGTCGGATTAACATGTCTGATTCTACCCAATTCCCGCCCGCGCCGCCAAGGATGGCGGCGATGGATTCCTTGCGCTTGAGGTCCCGGACCCCGTTGGGGTGCCAAGAATGGCCCGCGTGCCGGAACAGCAACCGGCGGCTCTTCTTGAGTGCGTGCGGCCATGATCCAGGCGTCGGCCCAAGCTTTGGGCCGTTCGGGGCTTTCCCCAATCATCGTGACAGCGATCATCTGAGGCAAAACCCAATCGTTATGCCGATAATGCCAAGAACCATCGAGGCATATTTCGCGAAACGGAAGACGTGGCTGCGGCGAATATCGATGGGGCAATTCGACAATCCCAGACAGGCGGTGACGGCATCCTTGTCCCCGCCTGCCGCATAGGCCGCGTAGGCGGCGGTAAAGCGCCGTCCCAGTTCCTCCGCCAGTTCACGCCGTCCTGGAAGCGCCACGGGGCCGCATTGTCTCGCGAGCACGACGTAGTCGCCCGGGGTGACTTCGCACGTTGCGGCGCCCGTCGCGTCTGCACGAAGTGTGGAGCAGGACATGCCCCACCTGACCTTGGACCAGAAGCGCTGGCGCAGGCGCAGGTGCACCGTCATGCCCTGTGCGTCCTTCCTGCAGGGAGGCGCCACCAGCCCCAGTTCATGGAGCATGACGAGCCACGGCCTGATCTTCCCGTGGGAAAGCGGCGTTGGTTGCGGTTGTTCCTCATGCGTGCATTGCAGCACCGGCATGAGCCAAACGCCGGGCATCACCGTGCCCGCGTTGGTCTGCGTGCGGCTCATCAAGATCCCTTTCAGCAGCAGCATCCCGCCAATACCGGCGATGACGGTTCCCTTGCCGGGACTCATTATCGCGGCCAGGACCGTCAGCAGGAGGATGAGGGCCAGATAGAGGAACGGAAGGACCTTGTCCAAGGGGCGGGCCAGTTCACTTTCCCGTCTCATTGCAAAAATGCACAGCCCAAGCACGAGCACCATTGCGCAGACGTCGAAATAAGGGATGTGCGCCTTCAGGAAAGGCAGGCTCCACATCAGGCCGAGGACGGCCAGAAGATACGCCATGGCCCAGGGCATCCTGCGCCGGTGTTCCGCCACCATGCCTTCCGGTGCATACGGCCGCCAGCGCTCCAGGTCCTTCTGCTGCATCCAAAGAGCGCCGCCAAAGTAACCGAGAATCGCGGCGAGGGGGCCCAGGGCGAGCGGCGCCGCCTTGAGGGGAACGGCCGTCTTGGTGAACGCCATGGTGGCCGCCGAAAGCGACGGCACGGCCGCCAGTCCCCATGCCCCCTGCAGTTCTTCCACGTCCTGCCCGAGCACGGTCCGCGCCTTCTGCAGGCGCATCTTCACCGCACTTTCGCCCAGACCCGTCAACTGCGCTATCTCGCCTATCTTCAGTTGCCGGCCGTAGTGAAGGGCCAGGACTTCGCGGCTGTTGTCATCCAACCGCCCCACCAGTTGCCAAAGCGTGGCGGCGGCATCGCGCTCACAAAGCGCACCACTTGGATCAGACGCCGTCTTCGCTTCGGCAAGGTCCATCTTCTTCTCTCCTTCGTTTCTCCGCCACTTGCCCCGTAGGAAGTCCACGCACAGTCGCCGCAGAATCATGAACAGCCATGGGCCGAACGCGTCACGGTTCTTGAGCGTGGGCAGCGCCGAATAGGCGCGCAGGAAGGCGTCCTGGCAGAGGTCGCGGGCATCCTCCCGGTCGTAGACCCGCGCCAGCGCACAGGCAAACAGCGGTCCTTCGTACCGCTTGACCAGCGCGGCGAACGCGTCGGGGTGCCCGCCCAAGACCGCGTCAATCGTCTCTCTCGGTTCCATATTCGCTCCTTTCTCGTCAAAGAGTCGCATCACACCTATTAGACGAGTGGGCGCGGCAAACGGTCAAACCGGCTTTGATGTCTGCCAGACGGCAGTTTCGGTTAGGGGTGCAGGCGCTTTCAAACACGCCGAACCTGACGAGCGCTATGCCATCCAGAAGGCCATAAACGCCGGGAATGTGTGAAGGCCGTGAAACCTCATCTTGTTTGCCTTGCCTGGGTCTATTTGGGTTGCCTGTCGGACACGTCCAGCAGGACCGCCGGTTGTCCGCCGCCGGCCCGCACACCCGTGCCGCCAAGATTGGCGGCCTGCCGGGCCGTCATTTGTGCCCCCAGGGCATAAGACACGGCCAATGCATGGTTTATACAAGAGTGAAGGCGGGAAGAGATGTGAATGAACTGGAGATGTCTGAATGAAGACGAACTGTGAATGCTGCAAACTCAGCCCGGAAGGCATGGGTGCCCTGTTGATGCGCCTGTCACTGGGAATACTGTTCCTCGTGGCGGCGCTGGGAAAGTTCCTGGCCCCCGGCGGCATCGGCGGGGTGGCGCAAAAGATGCAGGAGAGTTTCGCCGGGACATGGCTTCCGTCCTTTATGGTGGCGCCCTATGTGCATGCGCTCCCCTTTGCGGAACTCGCGGTGGGCATCCTGCTGATTCTGGGCCTGCGCACGTGCTGGGTGTTCTTTCTGGCCGGACTGCTGCTCGTCTCGCTGGCATTCGGCATGATGGTGCAGCAGCAGCACGCGGTGGTGGGCACCAACCTGACCTACGTGCTCATGGCGGCGGCCGGCCTATGGCTCTCCGCCAGGGACAATCCGCTCTCGCTGGACCGAGTATTCGGCCGGTGCCGGGACAAAATGCTGAATCTCAAGTGAGGCGCCGCTGCGGCGGGACAGAAACAGGGCGACATGCCGGAGGATGAAGCAATGCCGAAACCACCCACACTGCCAACCGTGAATTGGGCTGAAGTGTTCGATTCAGGCTTGGATTACCGATCCTGGCTGAACTCCGGCTCCTCGCCGGAGAACTGCGCCAAAATGGAAGAGTTGCGCCAAGGTTTGGCCCTGGAACCGCAAACCGCCGGCTTCCTGGCGAAACTTTCCCGCCCGGTGCATGTGGTGGCCATCGCCGAGGACTGGTGCGGCGACGTGGTGCGCCATGTGCCCGTGCTACAGCGGCTCGCCGAGGCCGCGCCCAACCTGAGGGTGCGGTACATCTCCCGCGAACAGTGGCCCAACGTGTTTGTCCGCTTTCTGACCAACGGCGGCGAGGCCATTCCCAAGTTCATCTTCCTCAACGAGGAATGGGTGGAATGCGGGAACTGGGGGCCCATGCCGGAGCAGTGCCGGGAGCTGATTGCGCGCGGCAAGGCCAGCGGCGACATTCCCGCCGCCCGCAAGAAGGTTCACGCCCTCTACGAGGCCGACACCAAACGCGTCATGGTGGTCTCGGAACTGCTGCACCTCATAGACATCGCCGCCAGCCGCCAGCCGTAGGGCCGGGGTTGCCGCCGAGTCCGATTCCCTGTCGCGGGATTATGCGGTGTCAGCTTCGGACGCTGAACGGCAACAGACACCCCACGGCCTACAGCTGTGACTTGTTGACCAGTTCAGCGCATTCCGGGTAGTCCCAGGGGATGTCGGGATAGTTCTGCCACATTTTCACGTCGCGGGTGAGCAGCCCGTAGAGTTCGGGGCGGCGCTGGTGCATGGTGCGCAGGTGCTTGCGCTTCCAGCGCAGTTCGGCGAGGTTGATGGAGGCGGTGACGCAGGCATCGCCTTTCTTCTTGATGCGGGGATAGAGGCGGGCCTGCTCGGGTTCATCCTTGCAGCCGTCGGCAGGGGCCACGCAGCCGGGCCCGGTGAAGCCGGTGTTGAAACCCTGCGTGATGTTTGCGCCGACCACGCAGCCGTAGGATTGCGCGGCCATCATGCAGTGCGAATCCTCAATCATCCCGTCACGTCCGTTGATCCAGAGAATGATTTCGGCGCCCATGAACGACGTGCATCCCCAGGCCTCCGGAAAATAGCCGTCGTAGCACTCGAGAATGCCGATGGGCGCGAAGTCGAGTGTGAACACTTTGAACTCGCTGCCGAGTATGCCGCGCGCCTCGCGGTCGTTGCCCTGGTTCGGCGGCCACCAGTGCGGCGCCGGACCGCAGGCCGGATGGCATTTAAGATAGCGGCCCAGCAGGTTGCCGCCCCGGTCCACCACCCACGCGCTGGTGGACCATTGGTCCTTGCCCTGCCGTTCGACGCAGCCGGTGATCGCATTAATCTTGTGCTTCGCGGCCAGCGCGAAGAACTGCTGCGCCACCGCGTCCTTCGGCGTAATCATGTCGCCCAGCACATACTCCGGAAAGACAACCAGGTCCGACCCCAGTTCCGCCGCCTGCTCGAAAAAGGCAGGCATTCGCTCGATGACCGGCGGCGCATCCGCGCCGGTGGTCAACTGCACCAGGGTGATTTTCGCCGTGTCTCGTGGTCCCATAAACGTCTCCCTTGCGTGGGCGGGCTGTTCCTGGTCCTTCTTCCTGTTGCGGTGCGGTTTGCCTGCGTCGGCGGAGGCCGCAAGGCCCATGCCTGCGGCCGTGCCCGCGCCGATGAAGGCGCGCCGGGTCATGGCTGTTTTCGGTGTGCTCATGCGGTCAATGGTGCCTTTCGCTGCGCGTTCACTTCGGAGGTCCGGCCAGCAGTTCCATTTCGTCCATGATTCCGTTCATCTCCTTTATGGCCGCGTTGAAAGGGGCGGAAGTCTCCATGTCAACGCCCGCGCCTTTGAGGAGGTCCACCGGATACTTGGACGAGCCCGACGACAGCATGGTGAGATAAGCCTTCAGCGCGGTGTTCTCTGAACCGGCGGCGGCGCCTTCCGCCCGGATGGCCGCCGCAATCTGCGACGAGGCAACGATGCTCGTGGCGTACTGATAAACGTAAAAGTTGTAATAGAAATGGGGAATGTAAGCCCATTCGACCGCGTACAGGTCATCCACCTTGCAGACGCCGTCGCCGTCCCCGTAATAGGTCTTGAGCAGGTCGAGGTACAGCTTGCTCAGCTTCTCGCCGGTAAGCGGGTCTCCGCTTTCCGCCATTTCATGGATGCGCAGTTCGAATTCGGCAAAGAGCACCTGCCGGAACAGTGTGCCGCGAAGCGTCTCAAGGAAGCTGCCCAGCAGAAACTGCCGCGTCTCCCCGTCCTTGTACCGGTTCAGCATGTGGTGAATCAGGAAGTTCTCGTTCAGGGTCGAGGCCACCTCGGCCACAAAGGTCTTGTAGTCATGGCTGACATAGGGCTGGTTCCTGCTGGAAAGGAAGGAATGCATGGAATGGCCCCACTCATGGGCCAACGTCGAGACATCCTCATAGGAACCGTTGAAATTCAGGAGCTGGTAGGGATGCACCTCGTAGACGTTCGTGCTGTAGGCGCCGGATTTCTTTCCCACGCTGGGCATGAAGTCCACCCAGTGGTCGTCGCATCCCTTCTTCAGCGCCGCCACATAGTCTTTTCCCAGCGGCCCGAGTGCCTCCAGCAGCAGTCCGGTGGCCTCTTCAGGCGTGTATCGCAGGTCCACGGCCTTGATGATGGGGGCGTAGAGGTCCTCATACCGGAGTTGGTCCACGCCCATGATGCGCTGGCGCAGTTTCAAATAGCGGTGCAGGGTGGGCAGGTTGGCATGCACGTCGGCAATGAGCTGCAGATAGATGCCCTTCGGAATGTTTGCGTCGAAAAGGGCGGCGGTCAGGCAACTGTCGTACTTGTGAACCTCCTTGTTGAACACATGGGATTTCACCTGGGCATTGAGTGTGGCCGCAAAGGTCTGCTCAAACTCCTTGTGCTTGGACCAGAACGCCTTGAACACCCTGTCCCGGTCCTCCCGGTTGCCTGAGGCGCGGTACCGCGTGTAGCCCTGCGAGTCCAGACGGACCGTTTCTCCCGAGGCGAGTGTCACCTCCGGGTAGGGCAGTTCCGCATTCTTGAGCACCTCAAAGATGTTGGCGCCGGCCAGCGCCATCATGTCCGCGCTGGCCGCCACCTTCTCCTCCGCCGGCGACAGCGTGTGGTCCCCGTAGCGCAGTATGTCGTCAAGCCAGACGCCGTACGGCGCGAGCCGCGCGTCGGCCTTCACATAGTCGCCCACCCTGGCTTTGCCCAGCGCCAGTATCTCCGGCTGGACAAAGGAGGATGCTGTCGAGAACTTCACGGAGAGGTCCTCGGCCGCCTGCTTCATTTCCGATGTCTTGGCCGCGCGCGTGTCTTCGTCAAAAAGCATGTTTGCATAGGTCAGAAGCCGGTCAAGATCCCTCTTCAGGTCCATTACGCAGGACAACACACCATACAGGCGGTCCGGCGATTCGCCCAGTTTGCCCTGCAACTCCGGAAACTTGGCGATGCGGGCCCCGATGTGCCCCTTTGCCTGCTGCCACGCGTCCGTGTCCGGATAGACGTCGGCGGTTCGCCATTTGTAGTTGTCAGGCACGTTGGCCCGTTCCTCCGCATGTACCGCAGTTGTCGTGATGAAGGCGCACAAAAGCGCTGGAAACCAGTGGCGAAACATCTCTTCTCCTTTCATTGGTGAATCCGTCGGCACGCGCCGGGGCACCGTCCGTATTCAATTCCAGGCGTGGGTATAGCGGCGTGCAGACTTCTCCACCCAGCCCTGCAAAACTGTACTTTTAGCAACACCCCGTGGTGCCTGTGCCATTCCGCATGCAGCAAACCGGAATCGTATGCACGAGCCGTATTAAATAGGCGCAACGGCAATGATGTCAACAGGCGCCGGGGGATGACCGGCAACGTGCGGGGCGACCACTCCCTGCTTGCAGCACTGCGGCAGGACGGGCGATAATCCGGCGGGAAGAGGCGCGGCGGTAATGAACCACAGGGACGCGCGTGCGCGGAAAATGCCAGAACGGACAAAAATAGGATGTGGGACAGCCGCCCTCGGCTGTCGGCTTAAAACCAACGCCCAGGGACGACAGCCGAGGGCGGCTGTCCCACATTTCACGGCGCTGGCCGCAGTGGTCATCTTTGCCGCGACGGGATGCTCCTGTCGCGACGAGGGGGCATTGCCGGGAATGGTCCTGCGCGTGGGTATCGGGGCTGAGCCGCAGGATTTGGACCCGCACCAGGTGACCGGCCAGCCGGAGCACCGCATCCTTGCCTCGCTCTTTGAGGGGCTTGCCGACATTGACCTCGCCACCATGAAACCCGTGCCCGCCGCGGCGGAGTCGTGGGACATCTCGCCGGACGGAAGGGTGTACACGTTCCACATGCGGACCGCGGCGCGCTGGTCAAACGGCGAGCCTGTCACTGCGCACGATTTCGCCTACGCGTGGCGGCGCATGCTCAGCCCGAAACTCGCCTCGGAATACGCCTATCTGCTGTACTGCATCCGCGGCGCGCGGGACTTCAACGAGGGCAAGGCCGACGATTTCGGCACGGTCGGCGTGCGCGCGCCGGACGACCGCACATTGGAGGTGACGCTGGACAGCCCCACGCCCTACCTGTTGGCCATGCAGGTGCATCAGGCGTGGTTCCCGGTACACCGGGCAACCGTCGAGAAGTTCGGCGCCATGGACGAGCGCGGCACGCTGTGGACCCGCGCCGGAAACCATGTGGGCAACGGCGCGTTCCTGCTGGCCGAATGGCAGCCGAACGACGTGCTGCGGGTGCGCCGCAATCCCCATTATTGGAACACATCCAAGGTGCGGCTGGACGGCATCGAGTTTTACCCCATAGACAACCAGCAGACCGAGGAGCGGTCCTTCCGCGCGGGTAACCTGGACCTCACCTCGACAGTGCCGATGCACAAGATTCCCATCTACCGAAAGGCGCATCCGGATCTCATCAAGATATGTCCCGACCTCGGCACCTATTTCTACCGCATCAACGTCACGCGGCCGCCGTTCACCGAAGCCCGTGTGCGCAGGGCGCTGGTTCTGGCGCTGAACCGCGACGAGATCGCCAACAACGTGCTGAAGGCGGAAGAGAGTCCGGCGGCGTCGCTGGTCCCGCCGAACATGCCGGGCTACACCCCGGGGGCGTCCGTAAAGTACGACCCGGAAGCGGCGCGCGCGCTGCTGGCCGCAGCCGGCTTTCCCGGCGGGCGGGGCATGGGGCCGGTGGAGATTCTTTACAACTCCAGCGACGCGCACCGGACCATCGCGGAGGCCGTGCAGCGGATGTGGCGCGACAATCTGGGTGTTGAGGTGCGCCTGATCAACCAGGACTGGAAAGTCTTCCTCACCGCAACGAACACGCTCGATTATGCCGTGGCGCGGGGCGGCTGGATCGCCGACGTGGCCGACCCGGTGAACTTCTTGGAATGCTTTCAGACGGGCGTGGGCAACAACCGCACCGGCTGGTCCTCGCCGGAATACGACGCGCTTATCCACGGCTCCTATTTGGAGACCGACCCGGCGAAACGGCTTGAACTGCTCCGGCAGGCGGAAGCCATCCTGCTCGATGAGAGCCCGATCATTCCGATTTACTTCTACACGTGGAAGTTCCTCCAGTCGCCCGCATTGAAGGGCCTGGTGCTCAACCCATTGGACCACCTGTCGTGGACCGACATGTGGCTGGAGCGCGACACGGGGGGCGCTCCATGACCGGGTTCATTCTGCGCCGTCTTCTGGAGTCAGTCCCCGTGCTGCTTGCCGTGATCACCGTGGCGTTCTTCCTGGTGCGCCTTGCGCCGGGCGGCCCCTTCGACACGGAGAAGCGCGCGTCACCGCAGGTGCTGAAACAGTTGGAGGCGCAGTACCGGCTGGACCAGCCGCTGTACCGGCAGTATTTCGGCTATCTCGGCGGTGTGCTGCACGGCGACTTCGGCCCCTCCTTCCGCAAGCCCGGCCGCACGGTCAGCGAATGGATTGCGCTGCGTTTTCCCGTGTCGCTCGAACTGGGCGCCTACGCGCTGCTGGTGGCGCTGGCCGTGGGCATGGCGGCGGGACTGCTGGCCGCGCTGCGGCCCAACAGCGCGCTCGATCACGGCGCGATGTCGCTGGCCATGCTCGGCATCTGCCTGCCCGGTTTCGTGCTGGGTCCCCTGCTGGTGCTCGTGTTCGGGCTGTGGCTCGGCTGGCTGCCCGTGATGGGCTGGTCCACGCCGCTGCACAAGATTCTGCCGTCCATCACGCTCGGCGCGGCCTACGCCGCCTACATCGCGCGGCTCACCCGCGGCGGCATGCTGGAAGTGCTCGCGCAGGATTTCATCCGCACGGCCCGCGCCAAGGGGCTCAGCGAGGCGCGCGTGGTGCTGCGTCACGCACTGCGCGGCGGCGTGCAGCCCGTGGTGGCGTTTCTCGGCCCTGCGGCGGCGGGGCTGTTCACCGGCTCGTTCGTGGTCGAAACGATATTCCAGATACCGGGACTGGGCCGCGAGTTCGTCGAGTCGGCCTTCAACCGCGACTACACGATGGTGATCGGTTCGGTGTTGACCTATGCCGTGCTGGTGGTAGCGCTTAACCTGGTTGCCGACATCGCGCTGGCAATGCTCGACCCGCGCGTGCGGTTGCAGTGACGGCAGGAAGTCAGGAGTCAGAATTCAGGAGTCAGAATAGGTTGAGGAAGTTGGCTGACAGTGATGCGGAACAGGGCACATCGCTGGGCAAGGATGCCTGGCGGCGGCTGAAGCGCAACCGCCTGGCCATGGCGGGGCTGGTGGTACTCGTGCTCGTCGGCGGAATTGTCGCGGTCGGGCCGTGGATGGTGTCCCTGTCCTATGAGACGCAGGACACGGCGCTGGGTGCCGCGGCACCCGGCCCGGCGCACTGGCTGGGCACGGACCCGCTGGGGCGCGACCTGCTCTCGCGCATGCTGTACGGCGGGCGCGTGTCGCTGCTGGTGGGGCTGGCGGCAACGGCGGTGTCACTGCTGATCGGCGTGCTCTACGGCGCCACCTCGGGCTATCTCGGCGGGCGCATGGACGCGCTGATGATGCGCCTGGTTGATATTCTCTATGCGCTGCCGTTCACCGTGTTCGTCATCATCCTGATGGTGTTCTTCGGCCGCAATTTCCTGTTTCTGTTTCTGGCCATCGGCGCGGTCGAGTGGCTGACCATGGCCCGGATTGTGCGCGGCCAGGTGCTCACGCTGCGCCACCGCGAGTTCGTCGAGGCGGCCGTGGTTATGGGCCTGCCGATGCGGCGCATCCTGCTGTTCCACATCATCCCCAACACGCTGGGCCCGGTCATTATCTACGCCACGCTCACCGTGCCGCGCGTGATGCTGCTCGAGGCGTTCCTGAGTTTCCTCGGCCTGGGCGTGCAGCCGCCCATGAGTTCCTGGGGCCTGCTCATCAAGGACGGCGTGGACACGATGGAGGAGTACCCCTGGCTGCTGCTTTTCCCAAGCATAGCCTTTTCCATGACCCTGTTCGCGCTCAACGCCCTCGGCGACGGCCTGCGCGACGCCCTCGATCCGCGCACCTCACGGGATTAATAGCCGCGCCGGTCGCGGCGGATGCGGTTCATGCGCTCGGAAAAGCCGCCTTCCTGCTCAAACTTCGCGGCAAGCACCGAGATCTGGCGGTCAAGCAGGTAACAGCACAGGTTCAGCAAAGACAGGGCGCCGTTTGCGGCAATTTCCGCAGAGGAGGGCACGGACGAACACGGACCCACACGGACGGACACGGACAGTTCCGAATGTTTTGTCTTCCGCGTCGGTCCGGTATCTGTTTCCGTCTTTGTCCGTGTCAGTCGGTGTTCGTCCGTGGTCGTCCGTGTTGCCTTCGCCAAAGCCCGCTCATCATCCACCCAAGCCTTGAATTCCTCCACTGACGCACACCGCCTAGCCTTGAATCTTTTCAGTGCCGGGTGCTCCGGCCCCCACAACGCCAACCCCCGTTGCCGCAGAAAGTCCTCATAATCGAGCCGTAGCTCTTCCAAACTCGCCCGCGCCACATTCGTCAGTTTCAATTCGGTCTTCTTCGACGTGCTTGACGCCTGGCTGCCTTCGGCGATATTCTGCACCCCGCTCCGCGCCGCCTGCACCCACTGTTCCTGCATCCGTCTTTGCCCGCGGCCAATGTAGCGCCCGCAGAAGCGAACGGTCACGTCGTAAGTGAGTTGTGCCAGTTGGAAACTCTTGAGCTTTCGATAACCCCCGTGCCTCGGAAGTAACGGTTCCCGGCCTTCTGGACTTTCACCTCTGTTCCCGTTCATCTTGCACTTCCCGGTTGCAGCCTGTTTGCGCTTCACTTCCATTTTATCCCCGGGGGCTCATTGCAGTCGAACGTGATTCTCCCAGAAACGATGATTTGCACCGTCATGCGGATTGGCTATAATGGCGGCTCACTGTCCGCCCGGGGGCGGACAACTGCCCTGAAACCGTTTACCGCGCGAGGCGCGGGGAGAAAGGCCGGAGAATGAGCAAGTACTCCATCGGGATTGATTTTGGCACCAACTCGGTGCGCGCGGTTGTTGTCAACATCGCCGACGGCGCGGAAATCGCCACCAGCGTGTTCAACTACCCCACCGGGGACAAGGGCGTTGTCATCAGCGCGAAGAATCCCGACCTTGCCCGGCAGCATCCGCAGGACTACCTGGACGGCACCGTCGCCACGGTGACCGACGCGCTGAAGCAGGCGGCGGCCGCGCCCGGGTTCTCCCCGGCGGACGTGGTGGGCATTGGTGTGGACACCACCGGCTCGACGCCGCTGCCGGTCAACGCCGACGGCGTGCCGCTCGCGCTGACCGATGCGTTCCGCAATGACCCGAACGCGATGGCCTGGCTGTGGAAGGACCACACCGGCCACGCGGAAGCGAGCCAGATCACCGCGCTGGCAGCCGAGATGCGCCCGCAGTACCTGGCCAAATGCGGCGGCACCTATTCGTCCGAATGGTTCTGGTCGAAGCTGCTTCGGTTCAAGCGCGTCGCGCCCGAAGCCTTTGCCGCCACCTATACTTGGATTGAGCATGCCGACTGGATGACCGGTGTGCTCACCGGCACGGACCACCCGTCCCTCGTCAAGCGCTGCATCTGCGCCGCGGGCCACAAGGCCATGTTCAATCCCGGTTGGGGCGGCTATCCCGATGCCGGATTCATCGGCGCGCTCGACACCGGCCTGATTCGTATCCAGCAGACGCTGCCCTCGGAGGCCTATGACGTCGCCGATGCGGCCGGCGGGCTCACGGCCGAATGGGCCTCCAAACTCGGCCTGCCCGAGGGCTTGCCCGTGGCCATGGGCGCGTTCGACGCCCATCTCGGCGCGGTCGGTTCGGGCATCCGTCCCGGCGTGCTGGTCAAGATCATCGGCACCTCCTGCTGCGACATGATGGTCGCCCCGCTCGATCAGGACGTGCCCGACGTGCCCGGCCTGTGCGGCATCGTGCCCGAGTCCATCCTGCCCGGCTGCTTCGGCTTTGAGGCGGGCCAGTCCGCCGTGGGCGACCTCTTCAACTGGTTCGTGAGCAGCATGAAGCCCGAAGGCGAGACGCACGAGTCGCTCACTGCCAAGGCGGCCGCGCTCAAGCCGGGCGAGAGCGGACTGGTGGCGCTCGACTGGAACAACGGTAACCGCACGGTCCTCGTGGACCAGCGGCTCACCGGCGCGGTGCTCGGCATGACGCTGCACACCAAGCCCGAGGAGGTCTACCGCGCGCTCATCGAGGCCACGGCCTTCGGCGCGCGCGTCATCATGGAACGCTTCATCGAGTACGGCGTGCCCGTCGAGCGCATCGTCAACTGCGGCGGCATCTCCGGCAAGAATGCCATGCTCATGCAGATCTACGCCGACGTGATGGGCTGCCCGCTCGAAATCTCCGCCAGCACCCAGACCTGCGCCGTCGGCGCCGCCATGGCCGGTGCAGTGGCTTCCGGCGCACACAAGGACTTCGGCGCCGCCGCGGCCGCCATGGTGCGCGTGGACGAGAAGGTCTACACGCCCATCGCCGAAAACGCGCGCGTCTACGGCAAGCTCTTCGCCGTCTATAAGCGCCTGCACGACAGTTTCGGCGTCCGTGGCCACCAGGAGGAACTGTTCGGCGTCATGAAAGACCTGCTCGCCATTCGCGACGCGGCGCGGGCGTAGTCTTTAATCCCCCTTCGAATCGAAGATGGAGAGGACAGAACTCCCGGATCCCCCCAGGAGGGGGGTGCTGCTAAGCAGCGGGGGGGGTATGCCGGGGTCGCCGCTTCGTTGTGGCGTGGTTTCCGACCACGCCACTCTTTCGACCGCAGGTCTCCTGCTCAGGGATGCACGTGGATTGTGCCAGCGACGACGGGTTCGGTCGGGCATGGCTGCTTGCCGTAAGCGTTGAGGATAGTGTCGTTAAGCAAGCGAATCTGGAGGAGGAAGTGGACATGAAACGGATCGTGAGATGCGTTCTAAAGGCCTTGCGCCCGCGCAATCTGCTGGCCGCACTGGGCTTTCTGGTGCTCGTTCAGGTCGTTGCGGACCAAGTGTTCCTCTTCAAGATTAAAATAGTTGAACAGGAGGCCAGCAACGCGAAGCCAATAAAGGATTTCGCTGAGCCTGGTTCGAGTAACAATGCAGCCGCGCTCTACCGGTATGCCTACTGGCTAAACACTCGGATCGACGGGGAAATGAAGGGACAATTCCCAGAGATTGAATGTCCGCAGGCAGGCTACTATTCGTGTGCGCTTGACGGGCGACCCTGCTGCTCGGGGAAATCAGCACCACTCAGCCCGGAGCAACTTGAACTGTATGGCGGTGTTCTCGCCGCAAAACAGCCGGTCTACGACCTCATTTCCAGAGCCACCGCACTGCCCGCGTGCGTATTCACCACCTCTTATGCTCCCGAAATGTGGCAAAGTCCGAACTACGAGGAATGTAAGACCCTTTCGGAAATGATGCGTCTGCTCTGGGATGCAGCCCGTTGGAACGCGCGCCACGGGGACGCCGAAGGTGCTTGGGAGAGATTGCGGGAGCTTCTTGTATGCCTGAAGCGCCAAGGCGGCATCGACGCTGTTTCAACTCGTCTCATGCAGGAGTCATGGCTGCGCTACACCTTTTCGGCGATTGTCGATGTCGCGGATGCGGGGTCGGTGCCAGAATCCGTTTCTCCCGAGTTTTTTGCCGTGCTTCAAAGCCTTTGCGATCCGCAGACGGCGCTTGACACGGTCGAATTCGAGACCGCCAGGTATGTGCAGAATATTGACCTCCAAATGACCGCCTCGACCTTGGGAAACTGGGTTCGGCCACTGGCCAACCTGGACAAGCTGTACACACACAAGACTTATGTTCAGTTTCAGCAGGCAATGTCGCGGAAAACACCGAGGGAACGAATGGCTGCTGTGAAGGGGCTTGTGGAGGCAGAGCATTTGTCCGGATTCTTAGCCTATCGAGCGGTCCGTCCATGGAGGCTTTTCAGCAACGACCCGTTCCTGAGCGTCTGGTACGCCTACGATCTGTCCGACATTTCTCTCATCTCCTGCCGCATGCTCCAAACCGGCGTTGCGCTGAAGAAGCAGAGACAGCGCGAAGGCGGCTATCCGGAAGACTTGGCCGTGACTGCAAAAGAACTGCCCGCGGATGCCACCATCGATCCCGTTACAGACAAGCCCTTTGAATATCGGATTGAGGGAGCGGGATTCATTCTGAAAAGCCCCGGGCCAAAAGTTTTCGACGACAATTCTTCAAGACAATTTGCACCCCGCGAAATCCTTTGGCAAGCCAAGAACTGAGGCCGCCCCTAATACGTCGGTTACCTGAGGTTGATAATGGCGTAAGTGTAGCCATAAAGTTTTGGGGTACGGCTGATATTGGAGTGGTGACAACGTGGCAAAGAGAAAAGAAGTGACTAAACAAGCTTGCATCCTGACGGTTTATCTCTTCTCAGCATGTTGTTTTGCTATTGCGGAGGATTCGGAGAAAACGCCTCTATCAAAAGAAAGCGAAGAATGGACCTGTTCAACTGGCAGGTACACACTCATAATGAACGTCTCGATGGAGAAGGGATGGCGTACGGGGGATTTCTGGCTCAAGGACAATACGACAGGCAAGAAGAAGAAAGTTTGGGAGTTCGAGCGTGATGCAGATGCAGAGTGGTCCCCGAAAGGAGATCAGTTCTACATCAACAATTGCTATGGCAGTACGAACGCCAAGTGCCTCTTATTTAGCCTCGACGCGCTGAAGAAACCAGTTGACCTCGAGAAAATGCTGCGGGAAATGGAGAAGAAGAAACCGGGGAAAGTGCCGTTCGTGGATTATGGGCATGTGTACATCGCGGGAGTGAAATGGGTCTCCAACGACAACCTTCACGTTGACGCGACCGGCATAGATAATGACAACCGGAGGGACTTTGAGTTTCGCATGAACTACATCTGGGGAAAAGGAATCACAGACATAAAGGAGATAGATGAAGCGTCTCGTCGGCCGAAATTCGTCGAGAATTCAGCTCTCTCACGCTGTCCATCCTATCCGGAAGACAATAAGTTTCGAGAAGGGTGTTCGCTGGAATGTGCCGTCGGATGGAACGTTGAGGCATCTTCGTCTCTTCCCTCAAAAGAGGGAGCGTATGGTGTTCACAAACTCGATGATGGGGATTGCGGCACCGCTTGGATTACGGGCACGCAAAACGATGGCATAGGCGCCGAATTGACCTACACTTTCCCCAAAACCAAATGGTGGAATTACCAATCGCAGGAGGTCCCGTTGCGGGGCTTCTACATAATCAACGGATACATCAAGAAACCAGAGCTATGGAATGAATATGGCCGGGTTAAGAGGCTCGTGCTGTACATAAACGATGAACCCGTTGCGGGAATAGAACTTCTTGATTCCCCGGATGTTCAATCGGTGGATTGCGGACCGTTTGACATAACAAGCAAAGACACAGTGACTCTTCAAGTCTCGAAATCATATCCGGGTTCAAAACACAGACAGGTCGCCATAACAGAACTTGTTCCAATGGGCGCACATTAGCGGAGTGCCATTCTTGGAGAAATCATCCGGTGTGATTGGATTCTTCGTTGTGGCGTGGTTTCTTGACCACGCCACACCTGTGTAAGCGCCGAAAAGGCGCGAATTCTGAAAATTGCCGCTATTGCTGATATGATATAAATGTTAAAGACTGGAGTCTGGCGGTGCCCGGACTGCCGAAGTACTTTGTGGCAACGGAGGAACGGGCCGCCTCTCCCTCAAACCATGGCCGGACGGGTAGGCCTGCCACTGAGGTGTTGACATGAACGCGGTTCCGATTGTGTTGATGGCGTTGCTGGTGACTTCCCTCGCGTACCGTTATTACAGCGCATTTATCGCGGCCAAGGTGCTGGCGCTGGATGACCGGCGAACCCCGCCGTCCTATGCGATGCGGGACGGCACGAACTACCATCCGACGAACAAGTATGTCCTGTTCGGCCATCATTTCGCGGCGATATCCGGTGCCGGGCCGCTGATCGGTCCCGTGCTCGCGGCGCAGTACGGCTATGCGCCGGGGTTGCTGTGGATGTTGGTGGGCGCCGTGCTGGCGGGCGGCGTGCATGACATGATGATCCTGACGCTGTCCGTGCGGCGGCAGGGAAAATCCCTGGCCGAGATCGCCCGCGGCGAGGTGGGCCCCATGGCCGGGGCAATCGCCTCGCTGTCCATCCTGATCATCATCATTGTCGTGCTGGCAGGCATGGGCAAGGTGGTCGTCATGGCACTGTCGGAAAGCTCCTGGGGTACCTTCACCATTGCGATGACCATTCCCATGGCCCTGTTGACGGGCCTGTGGATGTATAAGATCCGGCCCGGCAAGATTGTGGAGGCGAGCGCCATCGGCGTCACCGGCGTGCTGGCGGCGGTGGTGCTGGGCCACTACGTGCCGGGTTCGGCGCTGCATCCGTATTTCTCGCTGTCGCCCAACGGAGTCTGCCTGGCCATTGCCGCCTACGGGTTCATCGCGTCCGTGCTGCCGGTGTGGATGCTGCTGTGCCCGCGCGACTACCTCAGCTCCTATCTCAAGATCGGGACCATTGCGATTCTTGTTGTCGGCGTCATCGCCGTGCATCCCGACCTCAAGATGCCGGCCTTCAACACCGACTTCATGAGCCACGGCGGGCCGGTGGTGCCGGGCAAACTGTTCCCGTTCCTGTTCATCACGATCGCCTGCGGCGCCATTTCCGGATTTCACGCGCTGGTCGGCTCGGGCACGACGCCCAAGATGATTTCCAGGGAAAGCGACATCCGGATGATCGGTTACGGGGCCATGGTCACCGAATGCATCGTCAGCATTATCGCGCTGATCGCGGCCTGCTCGCTGCACCCCGGCGACTACTTCGCCATCAACGCCGCGCCGGAAAAGTTCGCGACGCTCAACATGGCCACGGTCAATCTCGACACCCTCTCGGCGCAAGTCGGCGAGAAGGTGGAGGGCCGCACCGGCGGGGCCGTTTCGCTGGCCGTCGGCTGCGCGCAAATCTTCTCGGCGCTGCCCGGCATGAAGCACCTCATGTCCTACTGGTACCACTTCATAATCATGTTCGAGGCGCTGTTCATCCTGACGCTGATTGACACGGGCACGAGGGTGGCACGGTTTCTGGTGCAGGAATTCATCGGCAAGTTCTACAAGCCCTTTGAGAAGACCAACTGGGTGCCGGGCTCGCTCATATCCACAGGGCTGGTGGTGGGCGCCTGGAGCTACTTCATCTGGAGCGGCAGCGTGGCCACCATTTGGCCGATGTTTGGCACGGCGAACCAACTGCTGGCGGCCGTGGCGCTGACCGTCGCGACCACCGCGCTCATCAACGCGGGCCGCGCGCGCTATGTCTGGGTGACCGTGCTGCCGCTGGCCTTCCTGGTGGTGACGACACTGTACGCGGGCTGGCGGAACATCTTCGACAACTTCCTGCCGCGGATATACAAACCCGGGGAAGTCGTGCTGGGCTATGTGAACGTGACGCTGACGGTGATTATTATGCTGTGCGCCGTCGTCGTGCTGTTCGAGGCACTTCGCAGGACGTACCGGGTTCTCGGTCTGCGCATTTACACGCGCGCCGGTGTGGACATCTCGGCCGACGCGCCCGGCTTCGCGGCACCCGACTACGGCGAGGCCTGAGAATAGGAACACACACAGCCGCTCATCTCAGGCACTGCAGGCGGTGGCCGTCTCCTACCGCAGGCGTTCCGCCTGCCACCGTGGCTCAGCCGTTCCGCCTAGTGCTCGATCTGCCTGCGGTGCGCCTCTAGGTCGTAACCCTCGGTACGCAGGTGGTGCAGCGTCTTGCGCTCATTGTCGAGCACCGCATCAATGGCCTCGGCAAGCCTGCCCAGCACCTCCGGCGGAATCGCCACCACGCCGTTGCAGTCCGCGTGGAGCAAATCGCCGGGATTCACCACCAGCCCGCCCACTTCGATGGGGATGTCCGCCTGGCCCACGTCAATGTGGCCGTGGGACACGACCACGTGCTCGCTCCACACCTTCATGCCCATGGCGCGCAGCGCCTCCAGGTCGCGCACTGCGCCGTCGGTGATGATGGCCGAGGCACCCAGCACCTGCACCTGCGTTCCCACGATCTCGCCCCAGTGCGAATACCAGCCCTTGCGGTGGCACATGTCCTTGACGACGCACACGCACGGCTTGGGCGATTTCGCGATGGACTCGACCCATTTGAACCGCTCGACCGGGTCGGGCGGAAAGGCTTCGTCGTACTCGACGATGGTGCAGGTCGTGGCATAGCCGACCACCGGGCCGAGGTCGGGGAAGCGGCACTGAATTTGCGGGCCCATAAACCCCTCGCGGCGCGGCCGCACCTTAAAACGCTCAATCGCGTTTGACACCGTCGGGCTGTCCACGGAAAGCAGTTTCTCGATGAGTTCCGGTGTTAGCTCATTGGACATGCGGATTCTCCTTGCAGGTTGGCGGACATTGGTAAACCTCGCAGCCGCGCCTTGTCAGCCCTTTTTAGCGGACTCCCCTTTGCCCCCAGTTTCAACTGTGGGGTTGGGAGGCGGGCTGGACCCATTCTGCGGTGAATTTTATACACCCCGGCTGAAACAGGGTGCAAAGCGGGACATGTAAAAGACGCCGCCTCACAAGTATGCTTCGAGGGCTTCTCTCTCAGCAGGCCACACACGACTTTGGATTCGAGATTCCATTTCAAGAAAGATCGTACCGACCGGGTCCATCCCACGCATGACCCATATTTGCCGCCAATCCCGCTCAACCACATATTAACCAGCGGTAGGCGGCCGGGATAACTGTGACCGATTGACCGCATCACCCCAAGGCGGTTTGACGAGGCTCGCTGCCGAACTTGCGAGACGGGCTACTGATGGCGCCCCATTGCTGTCCAGTGCCCGGTTGGGGCCAAAACGCTGTTTTCAGAACGCGAATTTACATAAAAACGATAAATTATGGACTCTCACAGGTGCGAAACCTACCGTATTGTACGTTGTATCCGTTAGGACTACATGAATGTATGATTCCGCAGCGGTGTAAACAAAAATGTAGACAGGAAGGTAGGATTTCGGCTATACTTTCAGCGCAACCTTGAGTTATTCTCTCCGCAGGACGGCCCATAGAACCCCCGGCGCATAACTTGACGGGTTGGCATACTCTTTTGCGCGCAACGACAGAGAGTGAAGACGATGAGCGAAACCCTCCAGTCCGAGATTTTGGTGTTCATTTGCCACCAATGCATCCCCGCGGGCACGCGCGTGCCGCGCCAATGGACCGAAGACGGCGTCCATGTCCGCACCCTTGAACTCCCGTGCAGCGGCAAGACCGACGCGCAGTATCTCTTCCACTCGGTTGAGGGGGGCGCGCGGGGATTGCTGGTGGTGACGTGCCCCAAGGGCGACTGCCATCTTGCGCAGGGCAATTACCGCGCGGAGATGCGCGTCAAGACGGTCCAGCGGCTGCTGTCGGAAATCGGGATGGAGTCTGAGCGGGCCGTGCTGGTCCACTGCGGGCCGCAGGATGACCTTGAAGGCATGATCCGCGCCGAAGTGAGCAAACTGTGCGCGCTGGGCGAAAGCCCCCTGACAATTGACAGTTGACAATTGACAATTGAGAACAAAGAATCAAGATTGGTTGTAGCAGGACGGAGATAGAAAGACGAAGCCGGTGCGTCTTTGATGATGCGCGGCGCTCATACGGAAACACTGCAAAGGTAGAAGGCCATGACTGAAAGTGAAAGCAGGTTCCAGGCAAAGATAGGCTCGGGCGGACCGCTCCTGGTGGTCGAGATTACCACGCCGAAAAGCGGCGATCCCGCGCCGGTGCGGGCGACCGCGAAGAAGTTCGCGGGCAAAGTCCACGCACTGGGGGTGGGCGACAACCGGCACGGCGTGTCCATGTCGTCGCTGGCCGCCGCGGCGCTGGTGGCGGCGGAGGGTGTCGAGCCGATCATGCACCTGGTCACGCGCGACCGCAACCGCGCGGCGCTGCTGGCAAGCTGCCTGGGCGCGCAGGCGCTGGGCATCCGCAACATCCTGTGCACCAGCGGCACGCACCAGACGCTGGGCGTCTGCCCGCAGGCCAAGAACGTGTACGACATTGACTCGGTGCAGTTGATCGCCGCGTTGGCGAAGCAGGACGACGATGCCGCCGCGAAAGTCTGCGTCGGCGGAACGGCGTCTCCCTTTGCGGACCCGCAGGAAATGCAGCTCATCAAGACGGCGAAGAAGGCCTCGGCGGGTGCGCAGTTCCTGATCACGCAGCCGGTCTTCGACGTGGCGCGCTTCAAGGCGTGGTGGGAAGCTGCCGCGCTGCGCGGGCTTCCGGAGAAAACGGCGGTGCTGGCCGGCATCCAGCCGCTGCTCGACGCGGAGGAGGCCAAAGCCTTCGCCGCGGCCAAGCCGGTGCCGTCGGTGGCGCAGGCCATGCTCGACCGCCTTGCCGCCGCGGGTGACAAGACCGCGCAGCGCGCCGTCGGCATTGACATGGCGGTGGAGACGATCAAGCAGCTTTCCGCGCTAAAGGGGCTGCGCGGTTTTGAGATTTACGCCGACGGCGACGAAGACGCCGTCCTTGAGATCATTCAAAAGTCAGGATTGGAGGCCCGTTAGCCGTGCCCGCCAAATATCACATTCACACGAAGCCCGCGCCGCCCCACCAGCGGCCCGTGGGCAAGCTCGGCATTGTGGACTGGCGCGAGGACTGCTCAAGCTGCCACAACTGCGTCAAACGTGCCTGCGTGTACGGGTTCTACCGCAAGGAAGCCGACGCGCTGCACGACGAACTCGGCTACCTCGACTACATATACCAGTGCAAGGGTTGCCTGCTCTGCGTGCAGAACTGCACCAAGGGCATCCTGACGCGCATCGAGAACCCGGAATACCAGCGCCTCGGCGATGCCTACTATACGCCCGACATTATCATGTCGAACTGGTATCAGGCCGAGACGGGCGGCATACCCGTGTCGGGCGCCGGATACGGCGGCCCCTTCTCCGGCCCCGACTTCGACTCGATGTGGACCGACATGTCGGAAATCGTGCGGCCCACGCGCGACGGCATTCACGGCCGCGAATACATCAGCACCAGCGTGGACATCGGCCGCAAGCTGCGCAATCTCTCGTTCACCAACGGGCAGATGGCGTTCACGCCGTCGCCGCTGATGGAAATCCCCATACCGATCATCTTTGACGCCGTTCCCGCGCGGTTCCAGCGCGGCGCGGTGACCCGCGCCATTGCCAAGGCGGCGGCGACCCTGGGCACGCTGTTCGTGATGGACGCCGACAACATGCCGGAAGGGGTGTCGCCCGACGGCGGCTATGCCATCCCGCTGTACGAAGGGAACGCCGTTGGCCGGACCGCGGCCCCGATGATTATGGTGCCCTACAGCGAGAACGTTATTGAGATCCAGACTCGTGTCAAGGGAGAGAATCCGAACCGCCTCGTGTCCATCCGTCTCGAAGTGACGCCGGATGCCGCGAAGCAGGTGTGCCAGTTGACCAAGGACGGCGCTGAAGTGGTCCACCTGGTGTTTGACCCGCACGGGCGCGAATTCGCCGAGACGGGCTCGCGCCACATGAAGGACTGCCTGCGGGAAATCCACCGCGCGCTCGTGAAAGAGGGCGTGCGCGACATGGTGACGCTGGTTGCGTCGGGCGGCATCGCGCAGGCCGAGCACGTGGCCAAGGCCATCATCTGCGGCGCGGACCTTGTGGCCATAGACCTGCCGCTGATGATTGCGCTTGAATGCCGCCTCTGCGGCGAGTGCGCCGACGGCGAGATGTGCCCGGTGCGCCTGGAGGATTTCGAGGAGTCCTACGGCACGCAGCGCATCGTGAACATGATGGGCGCGTGGATCAACCAGCTGCTTGAAATGCTCGGCGCGATGGGCATCCGCGAGGTGCGCCGCCTGCGCGGCGAGACGGGCCGCGCCATGTTCTTTGAAGACCTGGAAGCCGCGACCTTCGGCCGCCTGTTCGGCAGGCGCAAAGAGGGAGTATAGACGCGAATGAGCACGATTACGCCCGCCCCGCCGGAATCGGCGGAGGACTTCCTGGCCAACCCGCACCACGCGGAAGTGCGCCGTGAGGTGCATCCCGCGCCGCCGCGCTACCGCAACGAACTGGGCAAGTTCCGCGTCCACCGCGACTCCCAGTGTACCGCCTGCGGCAAGTGCGTGAGCCTGTGCCCCTACGGCGTTCACAAGCGCCCCGCCGGCTACAAGCTCCCGATGCGTCCCTTCGACTACCGCTGCATCGGGCTCGACTGCCAGAAGACGGACCACTACTGCATATCGGCGTGCCCGTCCGGCGCGCTGTCCCTTTCCGAGAACCCCGCGTTCGCGACCATGGGCGACTGCCGGTGGACTCCGGACCTCCTTGCGAGCACCTGGGCGATGGCCGAGACCGGCCAGCGTCCTCCCGCGCACCTGGAGTGCGAAGTGGGCGGCTCCGGCGGCGGATTCGACAAGCTCCGTTTCGTCTATCCCGAAACGACCCCGAAGGACCTGCGACGCGAGGACATCTGCACCGAACTGCTCCTGAACCGCCGCAACGACAACCGCCCGAAGGTCAAGATTGACGTGCCCTGGTACGGCGGCGGCATGTCGTTTGGCTCGACCAACATCCGTGCCCTGCTGGCCAAGGCGCGCGTCGCCAAGGCGTGGAACTCGTTCAGCTGCACCGGCGAGGGCGGTTACCCCGAACGCATGATCCCCTATGCGGACCACATGATTACCCAGGTGGCCACGGGGCTGTTCGGCGTGCGCGAGGAGACCATCGCGCGGGCCCGCATCGTCGAGTTCAAGTATGCCCAGGGCGCCAAGCCCGGTCTCGGCGGCCACCTGCTGGGCGACAAGAACACGCCCGAAGTGGCCGCCATGCGCGAGGCCATGGTTGGCACCTCGCTGTTCTCGCCGTTCCCGTTCCACAGCGTGTACTCGATCGAGGACCACAAGAAGCACCTGGACTGGATCGCCCACATCAACCCGCGCGCGCTCCTCTCCGCCAAGGTTTCGACCCCCGGCGACGTGGACATGGTGGCCGTGGGGGTGTACTGCGCCGGCGCGCACATTGTACACACCGACGGCAGCTACGGCGGGACGGGCGCGGCCCCGAACATCGCCAAGAAGAACATCGCCATGCCGATTGAGTACGGCATCAACGCCTGCCACCGCTTCCTTTCCGACGAGGGTGTCCGCGACGAGATCACACTCATCGCCAGCGGCGGCATCCGCACCCCCTTCGACGTGGCCAAGGCCATCGCGCTCGGCGCCGACGGCGTGGTCATCGGCACGGCGGAGCTCGTGGCGCTGGAATGCATCCGCTGCGGCTGCTGCGAAAGCGGGCGCGGCTGCCCGCGCGGCATCTGCACCACAGACTCCGGGTTGCTCGAAATGATCACCGTTGACTGGTGCACGCAGCGGCTGGTGAACCTGTACACCGCCTGGCGGGAAATGCTGGTGGACATTCTTTACCGGCTGGGCCTGGACTCCGTGGCTGCCCTGCGCGGACGCACCGACCTGATGACCCATCTCGATTACGAGAGTGAAACCTGAGGACAACACGAACCATGAATGACGTCCATACCGCGGCCATTCAACGGGTGGAAGCCCTGATGCGCGCCCGCGCGCACATGCGCCCCGCAGGCGACCAGATCGTCAAGTCGCCCGAGGCGGAGGGCGGATGCGGCGTGACCGGCTTCGCATGCACGGTTCCCGTGGGCGGAAGACACATCTACGAGCCCTCGATTCAGATGCGCAACCGGGGCAACGGCAAGGGCGGCGGCATCGCCGCCTGCGGCCTGGTCCCGAAGGACATGGGCGTGTCGCGCGAAGTGCTCGACGAGGCCTACATCCTCCAGATCGCCCTGCTCGACCCCACCGCCCGCGAAGCCGTCGAGAAGAAGTACATCGAGCCCTTCTTCGAGATCTATCAGGGCGGGGTTATCCCCACGGTGGACGACTACCGCGACGTGCCGCTGCTTGAGATCAAGCCGCCCGACGTGGCCCGGTATTTCGTGCGCGTCAAGAAGGACGTGCTGGAGCGCTTTGCCGAGGAAAAGGGGCTCAAGGCGCTGACCGAGGAGGAGATCGAGGACGAGTTCGTCTTCCAGAATTCCTCCAACCTCAACGACGAATTCTATGCGTCGCTGGGCGACAAGCGCGCCTTCGTCATGTCGCACGCGCGCAACCTTATCATCATCAAGATCGTCGGCTTCGCCGAGGCCTCCGTCCAGTACTACAAGCTGGAGGACGTGAAGGCGCATGTGTGGATCGCGCACCAGCGCTATCCCACCCGTGGCCGCGTCTGGCACCCGGGCGGCGCGCACCCGTTCATCGGCATGCACGAGGCGCTGGTACACAACGGCGACTTTGCCAACTACCACTCCGTGTGCGAGTACCTGGCGCAGCGCAGCCTGTTCCCGCGCTTTCTGACGGACACCGAGGTGTCGGTGATGCTCTTCGACCTGATGCACCGCGTGTACAAGTACCCGGTGGAGTACATCATCGAGGCGCTCGCGCCGACCACGGAACTCGACTTTGACCGCCTTCCGGCGGAGCGCCAGCGCATCTACCGCCAGATACAGGCATCGCACATTCACGGATCGCCCGACGGCCCGTGGTTCTTCATCATCGCGCGCACGCTCGCCCAAAAAAAGGGCTTCCAGTTGCTCGGCATCACGGACACGGCCATGCTGCGTCCGCAGGTGTTCGCGCTGCAGGAGGGCAGGGACGCGTCCATCGCCCTCATCTGCTCCGAAAAGCAGGCCATTGACGCGACGCTGGCCGGCCTGAGCAGCGAGGACCCGCGTTTCATGCCCGTGGCCGACCAGTACTGGAATGCCCGCGGGGGCAGTTACAACGACGGCGGCGCGTTCCTCTTCAACATCATGCCTGACCCCACTAACGGCCATTACAACCTGTTCGCTACGGACAAGTTCGGCGTACCGGTGTCCACGCCGCGTGACCAGTTCCACTGCGACCTGTCCGTGCCGGTGTCGGTCACCACGCCGGACGACCGCGACGCGGCGGCGGTGGAGAAGGCCCTGCGGGACAACGACGCGGACGCGCTGTACCTGTACCTGCGCGACGCCATGGCCGACATGGATTTCGACCGGCTCCGCAACGCGGTGTCGGAGGTGGCGTCGAAGACAGCAGTGCGCATGCCGCAGTTGGGCGTTGACGTGCTGACGCGGCTGACCGACTACCGCTATCCGACGGGTGCGAAGAAGCGCAGTGCCGTGATCACGATTCTCCGGCGCGGCCTCGAGGAGATCTTCTCGAAACAGCCGCTGTTCGGCGACGCGCATGAAAGCGTCTACAGGCGCATCACGCGGGACACACGCTCCGCACTTCGCGGCCCCAAAGGCGAGGAAAAGGCGCTGCTCATTGACGCGCGGGGTTTCGAGCCGCAGGGCGACGACTGTGACGGCCGCCTCGCGGTGGACGCGTACAACCTGGGCTGGCGCCACCTCATCCACTACAACTCGCGCGGCACGCGTTTCCACGCGGCCGGATTCGGCCCGAAGACGGACAGCCTGCGCGTGGACTGTTACGACAATCCGGGCGACTACCTCGGCTCCGGCATGGACGGCCTTGAGGCCTACGTCCACTGCAACGCCCAGGACCAGGTCGGCCAGATTACCAAGCGCGGCAAGCTGGTCATCTACGGCGACGCCGGCCAGACCTTCCTCTACGGCGCGAAGGGCGGCACGATTTACGTCATGGGCAACACGGCGGGCCGCCCGCTGATCAACGCGGTGGGCAAGCCCCGCGTGGTCATCAACGGCACCGCGCTGGACTTCATGGCCGAGTCGTTCATGGCGGGCGATCCCCTCGACGGGGGCGGCTTCGTGATTGTGAACGGCATCCGCTTCGACAAAGACGGCTGCGTGATTCCGCTCGACATGCCCTATCCCGGCGGCAACCTGCTTTCGTTGGCCTCGGGCGGCGCCATCTACGTGCGCGACCCGCACCGCACGCTGGTCAGCGAGCAGTTGAACGGCGCAATGTACACGGCGCTCACCGCGGACGACTGGCAGTTGATCCTGCCCTATCTGCGCGAGAACGAGCGGCTGTTCGGCATCCGGATTGAACGGGACCTTCTCACCGTCAACGGCATCCTCAAGTCGCCGGAGCAGGTGTACCAGAAGGTGGTTCCGATCAAAAAGGCCAAGAAGGAAGAAACCGAAGAGGTGGGTGAATAATCGCCATGAACAACTCGCTTGAATGGACCGGCACCGCGCTGCTGAAAGAGGTGGAGCGCCGCAGCGGCTCCCCCGTAAGCGCGTGCCTGCAATGCCACAAGTGCTCGGTGGGGTGTCCCGTGGGGCCCGACATGGATCTCCTGTCGAGCCAGATCATGCGGCTCATCCATCTGGGTTCGGAAAAGGAGCTGCTCGAATCCCAGGCCATCTGGGCCTGCGCCTCCTGCGAGGCGTGCACCACGCGCTGTCCCATGGGCATAGACATCGCCGCCGTCATGGACGTGCTGCGCATGATGGCCGTCGAGCGCAGGGCTGCCGTCACCGACCGGCGCGGCAGAAGCTTCAACCGGGCCTTCCTGACCAGCGTGCGCTGGCACGGCCGGGTGTTTGAGGCCGGCATGATGACGCTTTACAAGATCGCCAGCCGCGACTTACTCGCGGACATGGACAAGGTGCCCCGGATGCTGGCAAAACGCAAGCTGTCCTTCCGGCCCCACTTCTCCGCCGACGGCAAGGCCGTGCGCCGGGTCTTCAAGCGGGCTGAACAGGAGGAAAAGAAACGGTGAAGTACGCATTCTTTCCCGGATGCAGCCTCGAGTCCACGGCATGGGACTTTGACAAGTCCACCCGCACCCTGTGCGCCGCCCTGGGCATCGAGCTGGCAGAGATTCCCGACTGGGTGTGCTGCGGGTCCACCCCGGCCCATTCCAGCAACGCCTCGCTGTCGGTGGCGCTCCCCGTCATGAACCTCCAGAAGGCCCAGGCCGCAGGCTACTCCGAGGTGCTGACGGCCTGCGCATCATGCTATGCGCGGCTGCGGACGGCCAACCACAAGGTCAACCAGGATGAAGCCGAGAAGGCGCGCGCGGAGCGCGTCACCGAAAAGCCTTACGACGGCTCGGTGAAGGTCCGCCACATCCTCGACGTGCTGGTCAACGACTACGGCACGCGTGAGGTGCGAAAGCGGGTCCGTTCGTCCTTCAAGGGCCTGCGGGTCGCATCCTACTACGGGTGCCTGCTGACGCGTCCGCCGGAGGTGGTGGCATTCGACGACGCCGAACATCCGACCTGCATGGACGACCTGGTGAAGGCCGCGGGCGCCGAGCCGGTGGACTGGCCGTACAAGACCGAGTGCTGCGGAGCGAGCCTTTCCATCAGCAAGACCGACATTGTGAGCCGCCTGGGCTTCCGGATTCTGTCCATGGCCCAGCGCGCGGGCCCCGACTGCCTTGTGGTGGCGTGCCCCTTGTGCCAGTTGAACCTGGACTTTCGCCAAGCGGAAACCAAGCGGGGCCGGTGCGCGATTCCCGACATTCCCGTTGTCTACATCACCCAGTTCCTCGGGTTGGCCTTGGGCCTAAAACCCGCCGAACTTGGACTTGACGCCCTGACGGTGGCCGCGGACGCCCTGGTCCGCAAGAGCGCCGCAATGTCGGGCACTTCCGGTGGAAGGGCATGACCATGGAAACATCCTCACTCCCCGCCAGCGCAGCCGGAAACGGAAAGCCCAGCGGTTCCGTTCTTGTCTGCGGTGCCGGCGTGGCCGGCATTCAGGCCTCGCTTGATTTGTCTGCGGCGGGATTCCACGTCTACCTCGTGGAAGACAAGGCCGCCGTGGGCGGCGGCATGTCGCGCCTGGACAAGACCTTCCCGACGGGCGATTGTGCCACCTGCATTATCTCGCCCAAACTGGTCGAGTGCATGCGCGACCCCAACATTGACGTGCTCACCATGAGCGACGTGGTCAATCTTGAGGGCGAGCCCGGGCATTTCAGGGCCACGGTGCTCCAGCGCCCGCGCTACATTGACATTGACAAGTGCACCATGTGCGGCGACTGCACGGCGGTGTGCCCCGTCACCGTGCAGAGCCAGTTTGACGCGCAGATCGGCACGCGCAAGGCGATTGACCGCGTGTACGCGCAGGCTGCGCCCAACGCGAACGTCATTCTCAAGCGGGGGCGCGCGGTGTGCAGTTCCGGCTGCCCCATTGATTCGAGCGTGCAGGCCTACGTCGCGTTGATCGCCGCGGGCCGCTTCGAGGAGGCCGCCGAGGTCATCCACCGCGAGAATCCGCTGCCCTCCATTTGCGGACGCGTGTGCTTCCACCCCTGCGAGCTGAAGTGCAACCGCGGCGCCGTGGACGAGGCGGTCAACATCCGCGGCCTCAAGCGCTTCGCCATGGACCTGTTTCCCGAATTCACGCCGCCCGCCGACATTCAGCCGTCCGGCAAGTCGGTCGCGATTGTCGGGTCGGGCCCGGCCGGCCTCTCTGCGGCCCATTTTCTGGCGCTGTCCGGCCACAAGGTCACGGTGTTCGAGTCGCTGCCCGTCATTGGCGGCATGCTGTCCGTGGGCATTCCGGACTACCGGCTGTCGCAGGACATCCTCGAAAGAGACCTTTCCGGCATGCGCAAGATGGGCGTTGAGTTCAGGCCGGGCATGGATGTGGGCGTTGACATTCCCGTGGACGACATCCGCGAGGCATACGACGCTGTCTTCATCG